>JAJXXG010000279.1 GCA_021781255.1 Acidobacteriota bacterium | reverse complement strand
CGGCAAAGAAAAGGTTGTGGAGCAGTTGAAGAAGGCGGCCGAGAAGGCCGACGAAATCTTTCTGGCGCCTGACCCGGACCGCGAAGGCGAAGCGATTGCGTACCATCTGGCGCTGCAACTGGGCACGAACGCCAAAGAGAGAAAGAAGATTCACCGCGTCACGTTCAATGAGATTACGCAGAAGGCTGTGCAGGAGGCTTTTGCGCACGCGCGGGACGTGGATCAGAACCTGGTGTATGCGCAGCAGACGCGGCGCGTGCTGGACCGGCTGGTGGGTTACCAGATTTCTCCGCTGCTGTGGGACAAGGTGCGGCGTGGTCTTTCTGCGGGTCGCGTGCAGACGGTGGCTCTGCGGCTGATTGTGGAACGGGAGCGCGAGGTGCGCGCCTTCAGGCCGGTGGAGTACTGGACACTGGAAGCGCTGCTGCACCCGGAGACGCAGACGGAGCGCAGCTTCAAGGCGCGGCTGGTGGGCATTGACGGCGAGCGCATTGCCGTGGACACGGTGAGCGCGCCGTCCTTTGCCAGCGAAAAGGAAATCAAGGCCGCACTGGCGGCTCTCGGACAGGCGTCTTGGACCGTGACTTCCGTGGTGAAGAAGGAACGCAGGCAGAGCCCGCCGCCGCCGTTCACCACCAGCCAGTTGCAGCAGGATGCCGCGCGGAAGCTGGGCTTTAACGTGCGTCGGACGATGGGTGTGGCGCAGCGCTTGTATGAGGGCGTGGAGATTGGCGCGGAAGGGACCACTGGCCTGATTACGTATATGCGCACCGATTCGCCGCGCGTGGCTCCGGATGCAATTGCAGGGGCGCGGGAGTGGATTGGCAAGGAGCTTGGCACGCGATATCTGCCTGAGTCACCCAATGTGTACAAGGGCAAGAAGGATGCGCAGGATGCGCACGAAGCGATCCGGCCGACCGATGCGGCGCGTACGCCGGAGTCGATGGCGCGCTACCTGAGCGACGAGCAACTGAAGCTGTACACGCTGATCTGGAAGCGGTTTGTGGCGTCGCAGATGGCGGCAGCGCAGCTTGCGGTAACGCAGGTGAACATTGCCGCGGCCAGCGGTCTGGACAAGCGGACATATGACTTCAGAGTCAGCGGAACGACGGTGATCTTCGACGGCTACCAGAAAATTTACGAAGCCTCGAAGGACAAGAAGGACGAGGACGACGAGTCACTTGCCAATCGCCTGCCGAACCTGGACAGCGTGAAGGCGCTGGAACTGGAAAAGCTGATTGACGAACAGCACTTCACCGAGCCGCCGCCGCGGTATAACGAAGCGTCGCTGGTGAAGGAGCTGGAAGAGCGGGGCATCGGGCGGCCTTCGACGTATGCGTCGATCATCAACACCATCCAGGACCGCGAGTACGTGGTGAAGCACGGAGGGTCGCGCGGGCGCTTTTATCCGACGGAGATCGGGGTGGTGGTGTGCGACCTGCTGGTGAAGAACTTTCCTTACATCTTCGATCCGCAATACACGGCGCGGCTCGAGGAAGAGCTGGACGATATTGAAGAGGGCAAGGAGAAGTGGACCGACCTGCTGAATGGCTTCTATGACTACTTTGAGGACGAACTCAAAGATGCCGGCAAGAACATGGAAGACATCAAGCGTATGGAAAAGGTGACGGCGGAGAAGTGCGACCTGTGCGGATCGCCGCTGGTGCTGAAGTGGGGCAAGTTCGGCAGCTTCTATGCGTGCTCGACGTACAACAAGAAGGACCCGGCGAGCTGCACCTTCACCAAGGAAAACATCGAGGCCAAGCCGGACATGAATACTCCCGAGGCGCAGGAGGCGGGCGACACGGAGGAGTACTGCGAGAACTGCGGGCGGGTGATGGTGCTGAAGCGCGGGCCGTGGGGCCCGTTCATGAGCTGCCCGGGCTACAACGAGGATCCGCCGTGCAAGACGATTCGCAAGTTGAGCCAGAAGCAGCAGCAGAAGCCGCCGGAGCCGACGGGCGAGGCCTGTCCGTTGTGCGGCAAGCCGCTGGTGCTGCGCCAGGGCGCTTATGGCGAATTCGTTTCCTGCTCGGGCTACCCGAAGTGCAAGTATGTGAAGCAGAACCTTATCGAGGGGATGAAGTGTCCAAAGTGCGGACAGGGCGACCTGGCCGAGCGCAAGGCGCGCCGGGGGAACATCTTCTGGGGCTGCACGAATTATCCCAAGTGCGATTTCACGTCGAACTACAAGCCGGTGGCGGAGAAGTGCCCCGAGTGCGGCAGTCCGTATCTGGTGGAGAAGACGCTGAAATCGGGCGTCTATCTGGAATGCCCGAACAAGAAGAAGGCGGCCGAGGACGAGGGCGCACCGAAGAAGCGCGGCAAGAAGACTGCCGAAGCGGAAGCGGGCGCTGTGGTCTGCAGCTACTCCAAGCGGATTGGCGACGCACCGCCGCCGCCGACGGCCGAGACACATGGGCCGGTGGTGGAGAAGGCGGGCGGCAAGAAGGAGCTGCAGCCGGCGTAACGCGGCCGGGGAAATTTCCGGGGCAGGCTGAGTCCGGCGCCGGCCTGTGGTGCGCTCCGTCAACTGCATTCAGGCATGGTTCCGTGGAATCCGTTAGTATTGGCAGCGGGGACCCTTTGATGGAACGGATGCTTGCGACTGCTGCTGATGCTGAAATCATCCTGAAGCTCTATGAACTGCGCACCGAGGCTGTGCTGCGCCAGGCGCGCGCGTGGATGACGGGGGAGTTCTGGCCTGTTACGGCCGACGAGTTTTTTGCGGTGGCCATGAACCCACGCGATCCGCACAACGCATGGTTCCGGCAGGTGACGACCTACTGGGAGATGGCCGCGGCGATGGTGCTGCACGGGGCTGTTTCGGCGGAACTGTTTGTGGACTGCAACGGCGAGGGGTTCTTCCTGCTGGCCAAGTTTGCGCCGATCCTCGAGGCCATCCGCGAGAAGGTTCCGACGTTCATGTCCAAGACAACCGAGTTGGTGGACCGTTTTACGGCGGCATCAGCGCGCTATGAGGCGGCGCTGAAGGCGATAGAGGCGCGGCGGAGGTCTTTGGCAGCGAAGCCGTAGAGTGCAGGCCGGATCTGTTGTTCCCCGGCCATGGAAATTTGCTTCAATATTTTCATCCCGCGCAAGGCGGGATGCTTCCGGCTTGTGCAATCGGTGGCCGGAGGAGCATGATGTTAGCTGGATTCAATATCCTTCCCCGGAGGTTCACGTGAAACGTATCGTAGCTGTGATTGTTCTGGCGCTTTCTTCCACCGCAATGGTGGCGAGCGCCGCTGAGTCAACCAAGATCAATGGCTGGATTTCCGACTCGATGTGCGGGGCAAAGCACGCGGGCACGGGTGCGGCCTGTGTGAAGAAGTGCATCCAGGGCGGCATGGCCCCGGTGTTTGTGGATGAGGCCAAGAAGGCGGTCTGGACGATCGACAATCCAGACGCGGTGAAGACGTTCTACGGCGACCACGTGACAGTTACGGCGTCAGTGGATGCGGCCAAGAAGAGCGTTCATATCGACTCCATCGCCGCAGCCAAGTAGGTGATTTCCCTGGGCAGTTCCGGAATCGCACTCGCCATGCCGGGAAATCTCTGGTAGTGTCATATCGGTTACCTTCTCGCCGGTGAGAAAGATGCCGGCGGGAGGGCAACTCCGATTTGACCGGAATAGACCATGGCACGAGCGATCTGGAACGGCAAGGTCATTGCCGAAAGCGACACAACAGAGACGGTTGAGGGGAACGTGTATTTCCCCGAGTCCAGCCTCAAGCGGGAGTATTTTCGCCCCAGCAGCACCACCTCGACCTGCCCCTGGAAGGGGCAGGCGCGGTACATGAGCCTGCTGATCGACGGGCAGGACAATCCGGATGCGGCGTGGTATTACCCCGACCCGAAGCCGGCGGCGCGCAAGATCAAGGGCTTTGTGGCCTTCTGGCGTGGCGTGGAAGTCGAGAAATAGTTTCCCCAGCATCCTTTCGCGCGGAGAGCGCATGCGCGTTCCCTTTTTTCTTGTAGCTCCATTGTTCGCCGTGGCGCTTGCCGGATGCGCACGCGCGCCGGTGGCCGCGACGCCGGCGACAGCGCCGGTGCTTACTGGCGACCCGGCTCATCCGGGGCAGACGGCAGGCTGGGTCAACACGAAGCTCTATTTTGGACTGGGACCTGCGGATCGCCCCGAGCAGGGCATCAGCGAAGCGGAGTGGCGGGCGTTCCTTGACAAGCAGGTGACGCCTCGTTTTCCGGACGGGCTGAGCGTTGTGGACGTGTACGGCCAATGGCAGGGCAAGCAGGAAAGCGCGCCCGAGCGGCTGCGGACGAAGATGCTGATTCTTTATTATCCGAATACAACGGAGAATCGGGCGAAGATTGATGCGATTCGGGCGGCGTGGAAGCAGAAGACCGGCGACCAGTCGGTCCTGCGCGTGACCGAGCCGGCGGATGTTTCTTTCTGAAGCGGAGCAACCAGCGCAGTTTCAGGACATCAAGATAAGGGTTTACCGATCTCCCAATGGTGCCCGAAGGGGTCGAGGACGCGGCCTATGCGCCACTCGTATGGTTCATTGGTGACGGGTCGAACGACCGAAGCGCCAGCTGAGATAGCTTTGTTGAAGGCGGCATCAGGATCGTCCACGACGAGGACCATGCGCGCGGTGCTGCCGCCGATGGTTTCCGGGCTGAAGTTCTTGTGTTCAGGGGACTCGTCGGCGACCCAGAACTGGCTTGCTCCCAGCGCGAGTCGAGCGACGACTGCGCCGTCGGGCGCGTCGAGGCGGAAGAGCACGCGGGCACCGAATGCGGCGACATAGAAATCAACTGCCCCGGCGCCGTTGCGCACGGAGAGCATGGGCGCGAGTGTGGTTTCGATATTTGCGCTTTCGTGGGACTGTTCCGGCATTCAGCTTCTCCCTTCAGAGGCAGTATTACTCAGCGCTGCTCAGTAGGCCTGCAACTGGTCCAGCGGCAGGCGGACGCGGAAGCAGGTGGAACCGGGCTCAGAGCGCACGCTGAGATGGCCGCGGTGCTTGCGGACGATGCGCATGGCGTTGTCGAGGCCGAGGCCGAGGCCCTGGCCGGGCGCCTTGGTGGTGAAGAAGGGCTCAAAGATGCGGTCCTGGAGTTCGGAGGGGATGCCTGGGCCAGTGTCCCATATTTCCACCAGGAGCAATTCGCCTTCCATGCGGCAGGTGAGCCGGAGCTTGCCGCGGCTGCCCAGCGCGTCAAGCGCATTTTCAATCAGCGCGGTCCAGACCTGATTCAACTCGCTGCCGTAGGCGCTGATGCGCGGCAGGCCGGGCTGATAGTCGCGCTCCACCTGCACATCGCTCATGCGCGACTGGAGCATCTGGACGGTGGCGTCGAGGCCAGCAGGCACGTCCACTTCAAGAATGGGCGCGCGGTCCATGTAGCTGTAGGCTTTGACGGCGCTGATGAGGTCGAAGATGCGGGCAGTGGAGTTGATAAGCGTTTCGACCGAGCGCCTGGAGCGGAGATAGCGCGCAAAAAACTGGAGAGCGATGCAGGCCTCTTTGGGCTCGAGGATCGTGCGCAGTGCATCGAGGTCCGCAGCGGTCACGCCCTGGTCGGCCAGTTGCGCGGCCACATCCCATGCCTCGCCGCAGGGAAGATCGCTGAGCCACTTGCGCATGGCTTCTTCGCGGACGATGAATGCGCCGGCATCGGGCGGCTCATGCGCAGCGGGGCGGTTGAGGATGCCCTCTTCCCATTCCTCGATGCTGCGAATCTGTTCTGCACCGAGGCAGAGATTCACGAGCTTGAAGCGATTGTCGCGATTGGCGCGCAGTTCCGTGACCAGGCTGGAGGCGGCGCGCTGCGCGGCAGAGGCGGGATTGTTGAGTTCGTGGGCCAGATTGGCGGCCAGCTTGCCGAGCGCGGTGAGTTTTTCGGCCTGCTGCTCCATGCGGGTGACTTCGCGCGCACGATCAAGCAGCGTGTATACCACCCGGTTTGTCATGCTGGGGATTGTCGCGAGCATTGCAGGG
>JAJXXG010000601.1 GCA_021781255.1 Acidobacteriota bacterium | reverse complement strand
TGCCCCAGTTATTGAATGTGCTGAAGGGAGACATGAGCATGGTGGGGCCGCGGCCCAAGCTCCTGGAGCATCAGGTTGCCGATTTATGCTGTCGCCCGGGCATCACAGGCGCGGCAACGATCGCCTTTGCGCGCGAGGAGCAGATTCTTGCTCTGCTGCCCGATCATCACCTGGATGACTTCTACTCCGAGGTCGTTCTTCCCTTCAAGCATCAACTCGACGCGGAATACATGGCGCGCGCAACCTTTCTTTCTGATTTCAAGCTCATCGTGGATAGCGCACTGCGCCGCTGGGATCCCACCGTGGTGGACCGGTTGCTTCATGCGGAAACGCTGCACGCAGAAGAAAGCGCGCATCGAATCCAAGTATCCGTTCCGGCGGTCGTTTCCATCCGTGTGTCTGAGATGAATGGTGACGACACGCTGGTTTCGGAAGAGCAGTTTATATAGGCCTAATGGTCAGCCGGGTTCGACGATGGGTGCTGTGCTCTATTTGCGGGAGCACGCATCTTATGATCAGGTTGCGTGACGGCTCGGAGGAGATGATCTCTATTTTGGGTCGCGCGGGAACCATGTGATCTGCACGAATGCCGTGGTATCGCTTTGCGCTCCGGGCTTGTAGATTGGCGCTTTCCATCCCTCATACTGCAGCCAGCCGCGCACCTCGATGTCCTTCAGCACGCGTTTACAGACTAGAAATTGGTAGTCGTTCTGCGTGGTGCCGCCGGGAATGAACTGCGGCGATGCCTTGGCGTTCCGGTACATGAACTGAATCTTTTCCTGCGGTGACAGGTGGTAGGTGAGCCAAGCCTGTCCGCCCTTGCCCTGGCGTCCCACCCAGTCTCCCACGAGGAATCCCTTGTTTGTTGGCCCTTGTCGCTGGATGCCTTCCCAGTAGAGGAACTGGCCCGCGTTCGATGAAACGATCGTGTCGGTGCTGGCGCCTTCCAGGCGCAGATCAAGGTGCTCGATGCCGGGAACCCGCGCCAGGTAGATTCCGGGATGGAGGCCTGAGCGCCGTGGAGCGCTGATGGGGCTGACGTCGTCGTGCACCAGTGAGTCGGTATAGAGCGTGACCCAATGGCTCAGGAATGGAAGCCGGTAACTGAAGTCGAAGGTGCCAAAACGCGCCCCGGGGTCATTGCGCGAGTTCTTTTCTGCGCCGGATACATTTTGAAAGCTGAAGAAGCTGTGCAGGAAGGTGTGGAGGGTGATGGGCGCGTGCCCCTTGCCTCCCCAGACTGCGAGCCGGTCGAAGCCGAATTCTAGATTGCGGGTGGGCTTGAAGCTGATCTTCTCCATGTGGACCCAGGGAGAGTTGGGATAGGTGTGCCCTTTCAGGCTGCCAACGAAGAAGTCGTAGCGGAATGGGCCCGTAAGACGCGAAAGGAAAGGAACGCGAATTGGTTCGACGCGGTTGATTTCAAATGCGTAGATGTTTTCGGCGTTGTTGCCCCACAGCATGGAGGCGCCCTTATCAGGGCCTAGCCAATGGTCGCTTTTGCCAAAGGAAAACTCGTGCCCCAGCAGGTGATAGGAGAGGTTTGCCTCGATGACGCGGACGTTGTTGATGGCGGCAATTGGACCCTCGGGGATGGTGTCCTGCTGTGGATTCGTGGCGATCGGGATGCCATCGATAGTGTTGGAGAGATAGGCGGCCAGGGCCTGGGAGTAGCCCGCCGCGGAGGGAGCATGCTGCGTTTCGCCGCGAAAATAGAGGGAAAAACGTCCGGCCACGGCGCGCGCACTGAAGCCGGAGTAACTGTTGAAGCCGCTCTGATAGGGCCGGCCGTAATCGTTGATAATGGTTTGCCCCAGATGGAAACTGTCGCGCAGGGGCGTTCCGGCAATGCCGCGCATCTGTGAATACACACTCTCCAGTGTGGCGCGTGGACGGAACGAGCCGGTTGCATGCTCGATATCCGGCTGAACTTCGCGAAACACGGCGCGATAAATGCTGCGCGCCTCGGCGTTGTCCCTGTCCGTCTCGATGCGATCTGAGCTCAACTCGAGCATGTGCGCAATGCTCAGCCGCGTCCAGGGCCGCAGACCCAGATACGCGCTGTCAACGTAGCCCAGAGCGTGCAGGCGGTCCAGCGCAGAGTAAATCCAGCTATCGACGGGGACATAGGTTGAGCCCGCGGGCCCGGTCTCAGTGGTGCCGGAGCCTGACTGGTAGTTGGGGAAAGCCTGGGGCGGGTTTGAAGCCTGCGACTGCGCGCCTGACCAGGCCACTCCCCAGATCAGCATGGCTGACAGAATGAAAAAAGATCTCACCCAGACCTCGGCACCCAGCGGGCATTGGATTAGATACCCCCCGCCGTATAACTCTCGCGCTTGCTTATCTCAGGTTAAGTCTCGACGAAGGCAGTGACCATGTCAAGCAATCGACTCCGTGAATCTGTATTACACGGCGTCAGCTTTATTCCTGCCGCGCCTGGCCGAGCGATTTCGCACAGCGTGCGCATTGCCGCTCATCGTTAGAGATAGTATTGTACTGGTTCGCTCCATTTGTCGGATACCTGCCAGCGCACAGGCCGCGCTGTAGACTATGTGCTGGAACGTAATGTCCAGGAGCAGATATGCCATCTCCCGTGAATCCATCGCTGGTGATCCAGCAAGCCATTGCCGACCATGCCGCAGTCGTCGAGGCTTTGCCAGCGCAGCAGCCCGTTCTGGAGAAAATAGCAGCAGCGATGATGCGCGCAGTCCTTGCGGGCAACAAGGTGTTGTGGTGCGGCAACGGAGGCAGCGCAGCGGATGCGCAGCACATGGCGGCTGAACTGGTAGGCCGTTTTCGGCGAGAGCGGCGCGGTCTTCCATCCATTGCGCTTACGACAGATACGTCCATTCTGACGGCGGTCGCCAACGACTATGGCTACGAAAGCGTCTTCAGCCGGCAGGTTGAGGCGCTGTGCCAAAGCGGTGACGTCGTAGTGGGCATTTCAACATCGGGAAACAGCCGCAACATTTGTACAGCGCTGGAGGCTGCACGGAGCATTGGCGCATATACCGTAGCCTTCACGGGCGAAGGGGGTGGACAGATGGCCTCGATTGCCGACGTGGTTCTCCGCATACCGTCAAAGGACACAGCGCGCATCCAGGAAGCGCATATTCTGTGCGGACATATTCTCTGCGATTGGATAGAACTGGGTATCTGCGAAAGCAAGCATGAGGCGACGCCAAAGGCCTGACCGATTCGCGCTCAGCTCGATTGCGCGGGAGAAATATTCATTCATCGGACAGGACCGAGGTACCGGGCACCTCAAGACTGCGTCTTTTCCCTTATGAGCGATTGCATGACTTCGTCGAGCGCTGACTGCCATGGAGCAAGGCGAACTCCGAAGTTCGCGAAGAGTTTCTCATTCGACAGAACTGAGTTGTGCGGACGCCTGGCTGCGGTTGGATAGGCGCTGGAGGGGATGGGATTGACGGATGGCGCCTTGCCGTCAAGCAACGCTCCTGCACGCGCAAAGATGGCCTGAGCAAAGCCGCACCATGAGACGCTGCCCGAGCAGGTCATGTGATATGTGCCTGTCCATGTTTCAGAGGGGCCATAGTGTCCGGACAAAATGCCGCGCACGATGGCTTGGGTTGCGTTGGCCAGCCCAATCGAAGAGGTGGGCGAGCCGAGCTGATCATTCACGACGCTGAGTTCGCTGCGCTCGCGGCCGAGACGCAGCATGGTGAGCAGAAAATTGTTGCCGCGCGGTCCATAGACCCAACTGGTGCGGAAAATCAGGTGCCTGCCACCCGCTGAGCGAATCGCTTCCTCGCCTGCGAGCTTGCTGGCGCCATACACGCTCAGTGGATTGGGCGTGTCCGTTTCCGCCCAGGGAGCGGACTTAGAGCCATCAAAGACGTAGTCAGTGGAGTAGTGAACCAGCAGCGCTCCGGCGCGCAGCGCCTCTTGAGCAAGCGTGGCAGGAGCCTGCGCGTTGACGGCCATGGCCAGATCCGGCTCCGATTCGGCGCGGTCCACCGCGGTGTACGCGGCGGCGTTGAGTATGACGTCTGGCGCTGCTCCGCGAACCAGCGCACGCAGCTGATCCGGCATGGTCAGGTCCGCTGCGCCGCGATTGGCAGCGATGATTTCAGCCTCATGGACGAAGCTGCGCTGCAGCTCACGGCCAAGCTGCCCGGTGGCGCCGACAACGAGGATGCGCGGGCGGCTGCTCACGCAAAGACCTCGGCTTGAGCCAGGGTGACGCCTTCGCTGTCCTTGCCGGAGAGGATGGCGTTCGCGGCGGGGATGGGCCAGGGAATCGCGAGATCGGGGTCGTTCCACAGGAGGGTGCGCTCGCCTGCCGGGCAGTAATAGTTCGTGACTTTGTAGGCCAGGCCGACCTCATCCGTGAGGGCGAGAAAGCCGTGGCCGAAGCCGACAGGGATGTATAGCATCTCGCCGGCTTCCGCGCAGAGCTCGATCGCAAAATGGCGGCCAAAATGAGGCGAGCTGCGGCGAAGATCGACGGCGACATCCAGCAGCGCGCCGTGCGTCACGCGGACCAGCTTTGCCTGAGGCTGAATGACCTGATAGTGTATGCCGCGCACGACATTCTTTTTTGAGATGGAGAAGTTATCCTGCACCCAGGCAGCGGGCAATCCCGCTTCGACGATGCGGGATTGATTCCATGTTTCCCAGAACGCACCTCGGTTATCGTGGTAGATGTTCGGCGTGAGCACCAGTACACCTGGCAGCGAGGTTTCTCGAATCTTCACAGCTGGTTTGCCTCTGACGCAAATTGCGGCTCAGCTTGAAGTGAAAGTAGATATTGCCCGTATCCGCTCTTGCGCACGGGTTGCGCCAGCTTTTCAAGCTGCTCGGTGTTGATGTAGCCGAGGCGATAGGCAATCTCTTCGGGGCAGGCAATCTTCAGTCCCTGCCGCCTCTCGATGGTCTGCACAAACAATCCGGCATCGAGAAGCGAATCATGCGTTCCGGTGTCGAGCCATGCCATTCCGCGGCTCATGATCTGGACTTTGAGGGTGCCGGCGTTGAGATAAAGCCTGTTCAGGTCAGTGATTTCAAGCTCGCCTCGCGCCGATGGCTTGAGGGATGAAGCAAGATTGACTACCTCATTGTCATAAAAATAGAGGCCGGTGACTGCATAGCGCGACTTGGGCGCGCTGGGCTTCTCTTCGATGCTGATGGCGCGGCCGGATGCGTTGAACTCAACCACTCCATAACGCTCCGGGTCCTGCACGGGATAGGCAAACACGGTGGCCCCGGTTTCCAGCCTGGCGGCGCGCTGCAAATGATGGGAAAACGACTGGCCGTAAAAAATGTTGTCGCCCAGAATCAGTGCGCTTCTGTCTCCGCTGATAAAGTCACGCCCAATGAGGAAAGCTTGCGCCAGTCCGTCGGGGCTGGGCTGGACGGCATAACTCAGGTTGATGCCCCACTGCTTGCCGTCGCCGAGTAACTCCGCGAAGCGGGCAGTGTCCTGCGGGGTGGAGATGATGAGTATGTCGCGCAGGCCGGCCAGCATCAGGGTCGTGAGCGGGTAGTAGATCATGGGCTTGTCATACACCGGCAGGAGTTGCTTTGAGACGACCTGCGTCGCCGGATAAAGCCGGGTTCCCGATCCGCCGGCAAGAATGATTCCTTTCATCGTGGAACCCTCTCCTCGTAGTTCTGGCGTATCCAATCTCTGTAAGCGCCGGTCCTGACACTTTCAATCCATGTGCTGTGCTGCAGGTACCAGGCGACTGTTTCGCGCAGGCCGGTTTCAAACTGGTGCGCCGGCTGCCATCCCAGTTCGCGGGCAATTTTGGAAGCATCGATGGCGTAACGCTGGTCGTGCCCGGGACGGTCCGTCACGAACTTGATGAGCTTGCGCCGGGTTCCGATCACGTTGTCCGGGCGAAGTTCGTCCACCAGATCGCAGATGGTTCCAACCACTTCCAGATTTCTGCGCTCGCTGTTGCCGCCGATGTTGTAGGTCTCTCCGACGCGGCCGCGGTCAAGCACGGCACAG
>JAJXXG010000045.1 GCA_021781255.1 Acidobacteriota bacterium | reverse complement strand
GTGTGGTACCGCGCCCGTAGCGGCGACGCAACGGACGGGCACCGAAAAGCGGCGCCTCATCTTCTCGAGGAGCAATACAACCTGGAAGATGCCCTGCTCGTCGGCGGACTCGCCAACTCCCTGATCCGGCATTCCGACCGCGTAAAGGTTGCGTGCCTGGCGCAGCTCGTGAACGTGATTGCGCCAATCATGACCAACGAAGACGGCATATTGCGTCAGACAATCTACTACCCGTATGCCTGGGCGCTGCGATACGCCCACGGCCGGGCACTGAGCATTGCGCCTGAGGGTCCGAGTTACGAGGTAGCATCGCTCGGGCGGCCGATTGAAAGTATCGGTCTGCCTGCACCGGGATTTGGAGACGTGCCGTATCTGGACATGGTGGCTGCATTTGATGCCGAGAAGAAGGCGGTCACCCTCCTGATACTGAACCGCGATCTGGAAAAGGAGCAGGAACTGGAGATCAATTGGCGCGACTTGACTCCGACAAAGGTCACGGCATTCGAAACGATTACAGGACCTGACCTGAAGGCGGCCAATACTTTTGCGGAACCGAAGCATGTGGCGCCGCAGACACTGGAGAGCCCCAAGGCAGGTTCCAGAATGTCACTGAAACTGCCGGCGCGGTCATACTCAGTCCTGTCGCTTGCGCTGTGAGCATTGCGCGGTGATGCAGAGCAGGAAAGCCGGACCACGGCTGGCGCCTGCGCTATCCGCGCTTTGTGTGATCTGAAGAACCACACAACTTTCGTTTCAGGAAACGGTGCAAGACCTGCCACTGTCGTAGACCCCGCTTTCTACGGAGCAGGCGATCTATGTCCAAATGCTTTGACGATTCGTACAAGCTTTTGGACTGAAGGGCGCTTCTGAAAAAAAGCTGGCAGCCCTTTAGATTGTTCGTTTGCAACAGCTTAACTCCGATCTAAGAAATGGTCAGCCGGTTGCACGATGCTGATGCCGTGGGCTCATTCCACCAAGCCATGCAAGCAGGCGATGAGACGATTCGAAACATGTCCGCTGCAGGCTGCAAGGATGGAATCTCCCAAGGGGAAGTGGACATGTACAAAGCATCCGAAGCCCTTTGCCATCATTACAGCGAGCGTTGTCTTCTCGCTTTTCCTTGGATGCGGCAGCAGCCCGTACATATACACCTTGAGTACCCTCACTCCCTCGTCGGTTGTGGCTGGAACCGGTGACTTCATGCAAACGCTCAACAACATCACCGCTGGCATTGGAGACATTGGATGCCTGAGCCAGACAACGCAAAGTTTGCAAGCGGAAAGGAGCATCAAATGAAGACCCTAACTTCATACCTAAATATGTCAGGTTCCCGATCACCGCATGGGCTCGCGATGGTGGTGGGCTCCGCCCTCCTGGCACTCCTAGCGGGCTGCGGAGGGAATAGCTCCACCGCGCCCGCCCCACCCGCGACCGGCACGGTCGTGCAGGTGAACATGGGCGACGAACCTGCAGACTGGCTATTGGCCTTCTCAATGAACGTCTCGTCGATGTCGCTGACCAGCGCTGGCGGCGGGTACGCGACGGTCACCGGCAATGCGCCGATCGAGATGATTCATCGCCTTGGCACGATGGAGCCAGTTGCGCTGATCAACGCGGCCCAGGGAACCTACACGGGTGCGTCGTTCAGCATCGCGTCCTGCAAATTCACCTACCTCGATCCCGTAACCAAGACACGGACTGAAAAGACGCTCACAGGACCGTTCTCGGTGTCCGTCCCATTCAGTTCCGGCGTGAGTTTGGGAACTACTCCACTTGCATTCAACTTTGACCTTGATTTGGAGAAATCCCTTCTTCAGGACAATTCGGGCTCCTTTCAGTTCACGCCGAAGTTCAAAGTTTCCACCGAAACGATGAAAGGCAATGGCACTGGGAGCAGCGTCAACGCACGGTACGGCGGAATGTACCAGATGATGGGTACCGTGAGCGCAGTCTCCGGAACGTCGTTCAGCATTGCGCAGCATCAGGCTGCTCAGACCTTCACCTTTCAGATCAGCAATGAAACGCAATTCCGGGGAAGAATCACGCAGATGTCGCAGCTCGGAAAGGACATGGGCGTTATGGTCACTGCGGCTCTCCAGTCTGATGGAACCTTCCTGGCCAAACAGGTGAGAGCGACCATGAGCGCAGGTGGCGCCATGGGCGGCGGCATCGTGACAACGATCACGCCCCCGATAGACAAGCCGACAACCGAATTCACTGTTGTGATGCAGAACGGCGCAGGCGCCAGCATTCTGACCGACTATCTGACGAAGACAGTCACCGTGAAGCTCACAGATAAGACCACCTATGAGATTGACACCGACCGAATCAGTCTCACCGGGCTGGACTTTACGCCGGTGTTTGATGCCAGCAATATCAATGTCGGCCAAGGCGTTCTGCCCTTCAGCGACACGGCGATCACAGCAATCAGCCCCTGCACCACGAGCTGTGGGACCATCACCGCTTCGACGGTCCGCCTGAGAGAACAGGGCTTTCGTGGAACGACCGAAGTGAATATCGCTCCGGGCGCTGCAAGCACGTTTACGTTAACCCTCATGCCGGGATGCGCGTTCACAACACTTACCGGTGCGACCCAGATTGAGGTCTATCAGCTCACTGGAACCAACGTGGAAGACGACACGACGATCGCAGCAGGAGCAACCCTGCGCGTTCATGGGCTGCTGTTCTTTGATGGCGGGAAGTGGAAGCTCATCGCTTCCACGATTGCCTCAAGCTAAGGCTGCCCGAAGACCGCATCATTCCCGGCCCCGCTTTCCGGGTAGATGCGTGTCACTTCAGGCAGCCGGCCAGCACGTCTGGCAGGCACGGACTCCTCTCAGCCCTGAGAGGAGTCCGTGTTTTAGGTGCTTGAACGCGCATGCCGGGCGGTCCGCAGCCTGGCAGTGAGCACAACAATCGAATATCTCTCCTGAACACGCTTTGCTATACTTGCGTTGCTTTCAGCGCTGAGTGCATGCGTCGATTTGGATTAGAGGTTCTCTGATTGAACTTTGCGGCAAGCCATTCTGCGCCAGGTTCCTCTTCCGTCATGAAGGATTCCAACCTCACGGTCAGTGTTGTCATCTGCACCCGCAACCGTCCTGACGATCTGCGAAACTGTCTCGCCGCCATCTCGAGATTGCGTCCTGCTCCGGATGAAGTGATCGTGGTCGATAACACCGCCGGAGACAGCGAGACGGAAGGCGCGGCACAGGATGCCGGCGCACGGTATGTGGTCGAGCTGGTTGAGGGCTTAAGCCGCGCACGGAATCGCGGATTGATCGAAAGCAGAAGCAATATAGTTGTCTATGTCGACGATGATGCAGTGCCCACAGAGCACTGGCTGGGGCATCTGATCGAGCCATTTACCGATCCCTGTGTTGCGGCAGTCACTGGCGAGACCGCATCGCAGGAACCTGCGGGAGCGAACGGCGGCCAGGAGCCGCCTCGCCGTCTCAGCAACCAGGACAAGACCTGGTTTGAAATCGCGACCTTCGGGGGCTTGGGCATTGGCGCCAACATGGCGCTGCGCAAGTCTTCATGCGCTGGTTGGAAAGTCTTCGATGAGCGCCTGGGGCGAGGCGCACCATTCAGAATTGGCGAGGAAAGCCATGCCTTTGCTTGGTTGATAGAGCACGGCTACAGCGCAGTGCATGTTCCAGCGGCGATCGTCGTTCATCCAGTCAAGCCGCGGGACATTGCAACGGAGGCGAAGAGTTCCGTCGCTTATTGGCTGCTGCTTTTTTCCGAGTTCCCAAATCACCGACTCGATCTTCTGCGATTTCTCTGGAGGCGCCTGCGGCGTCGGCCCCTTCCCTGGCCCCGCAATCCCCGGGAGGCCGGCGAAATCATCAGCAGCGGATGGCGCGTGCGTCTTCAAGCGGCGATGGCTGGAGTCCTGCTTTTTCTAGGTACCCCCAAGCCTCGCAACTGACACGGCAATGGCCAGTAGCCCGTCCCGGACCTAAACAGCTTTTCCTGTTGTCGGTCCGGAATCAGGCATGCCAATGTCCATCACCTTATTGAACCAATGGATTCGTCGCCGCAATTGCAGTGCGCGTACGCCCGCATTGCGCAACAAGGGAACATTGAAGAAGCGCTCACCCAAGAGGCACACTGGAGCAAGAACACAATCCGCTACCAGTGGAGACAGCGCGGCAATTCCGAGCACTTTGCGCTTCCAACTGGGCTCCATTGCAAACCGATGCAACTGTCCCTGCATTGGGGCGTCAGGATGTTTGCGCGCAAACATGACGTCTGCCGCCGCAAAGGCTTCGGCGTCGCGAATCAGGTCGGCGGCGCTCTTTGCGTAATATTGATAAGCCACGGCTCCTTCGATGTACCGCGCCTTCAGCCCTGCGCGGCAAAGACGCACACCCAACTCCATGTCTTCGCGCATTCTGAACGCCTCGTCAAACCCGTGCGCCTCGACGAGCGCCTTGCGTGACAGTGAAGTGTTGCCGAAGACACATTCGATGTCCTGCCATGCCGCTCCGGTGGAGCGCCTTTGTTGCAAGTAAAATGCACCAATTTCGCGATTGAAGCACTCTGCAGCCAAGCCGGGCTTATTGTCCGGGCTCAAGTAGATCGCACCAAATGCAACGATGCGGTCCTCGGCTCTGTGTGCTGCCACATGAGCAGCAATGAGGCCCGGAGCGCACAGCATGTCGTCATCAAGAAAGAGCACCAGGTCCGTTTCCGCAGCGCGATATCCACTATTCCGCGCTCCTGCGAGTCCCCGGTTTTCCTGTTCAATAATGCGGAATCGACAAGCAGGCCGCAGAGTATGCAGCATAGCCGCCGTGCCATCCGTTGAACCGTCAACGACGACGATGAGTTCGTACCTGTCAGCAGAGAACGTTTGAGCAGCGAGGGCCTCAACAGTGCGCCTGACTGTCTCCCGCCGGTTAAAGGTTGGAATTATGACCGAAATGTCCATCCGTTCCCTTCGGTCTGTCAGAATCCACTTCCAGCGCTCCTCATTCTAATCCTTGTGAACCCTAAAGGGCGCTTTGGATGAAATGGTACTATCGTGATAATCTGCCCCACCGATGGGCACCAATCGGCGCAAGTTGTCTCTGCATTTTGCCCCAGGACATTCGTGCATTTCGCGGGGGGAAACCTTGAGCTCGTTCAAGTATCTGGTCCCCAAGCCATTGCGCTCGCTGCTTCGGCGTCAGCGCCAGGCGGCAGAACGGCGCATGCTTGTGCTTGATCGCGTGACTGACTGGTCTGCTCTGCGAAGGCTGCGCCCTAATCGGCCAAACCTTGGCGGCCGTCGGGGAAAGTATATCGACCGATTCTATATTGAAGCGTTTCTTGCATCGTGGCAGGAGACCATCTGCGGCCGCGTCGCCGAGATCCAGAGCGATGAATATACCAAATTGTTCGGCCAGGGCAGGGTTGAGCACTCCGATATTCTCGACTTGAACGAGAAGAATGACAATCGCACCATCACCATCGATCTGACCCAGACGGCGTCGGCTCCCGAGAATGCTTTCGATTGCATTATCTGCGCGCAAACCCTTTTTATTATTCGCGACTACACGTCGGCTCTGCGGTCGCTTTACAAGATGCTGAAGCCCTCCGGCGTCTTGCTCGCGACGATGCCGGGCATCAGTCCGGTTATTCGCGGTGACCTTATTGCTGGCGAGGGGGCCGATTGGTGGCGGTTTACCTCGCGGTCCGCACAGCATGCGTTTTCACAGGTCTTTGGCGAAGCAAACGTGAACGTCAAGGCATATGGAAACGTGCTGACTGCAACCGCTTTTCTGCATGGACTGGTCCAAGAGGAATTGACTCGGCCGGAACTTGAATTCAATGACCCCGATTACGAGGTTGTCATCGGAGTAAGAGCAACGAAGCAGGTGGCGACTTAGGCCATGCGTGAGATCAAGGGGCTGGTTTCCATATCGATTCCGTTCTACAACAGTGAACGCTTCCTGGCAGAAGCGATCGACAGTGTAGTTGCTCAGACATAT
>JAJXXG010000060.1 GCA_021781255.1 Acidobacteriota bacterium | reverse complement strand
GCGTGCAGCCATCGAGCAATGTGGGAGACTCGAGGCCCGCTCCACCCAGCTTGACAACGTACTTCATTCGAGCCCCTCTGCTTCGTTCCATCCGCACATGATGTTGAGGTTTTGCACGGCCTGTCCGGACGCGCCCTTCAATAAATTATCGAGACAACTGACGATGACCGCGCGACGGCCATCCGCGGAGAGCTGGAAGCCAATGTCAGCGTAATTGGTTCTGACGGAATGCTGAATCTGCGGCAGTGCGCTGTCATAGAGCCGCACCATTGGGCTGCCGGCAAAAAAGTCCTGGTAGACGCGCGCGACGGCGGCCCGCGTCTGCGGCGAGTGGAAGCGCACATAAATCGTGGACAAGATGCCGCGGGGAATGGGCAGCAGATGCGGCGTGAAAACAATCTCGTCTGCACGGATGCCAATCTGCTCCAGCAACTCGCCTGTATGACGATGCGTAAAGACGCCGTATGCCGAAAGGTTGTCCGCGGCATACATATAGTGAGTCTTGGGCGTGGGCGCCTTGCCTGCGCCGCTGACGCCGCTCTTTGCGTCGGCGACGATGCCCGCGCTGAGGTCTACCAGCCCGGCAGCAACGAGCGGGCGCAGCGCAAGAATCACGGATGTGGCATAGCAGCCGGGATTTGCCACCAGACGCGCGGAAGCGATCTGCGCGCGATGCAGCTCCGGCATGCCGTAGACAGCCCGGGCCTGTGTCGCCGCGGCCAGCTCCGTGCCGTCGTCATTGAAGGCATAGATGGCGCGGTTTGCCTCTTCAGTCAAGCGCCATGCGCCGCTGAGGTCAACGACGCGCATGCCGCGCGCCAGCGCCTCTGGAACCCACGCGCGCGACTGCTCGTGCGGGGTTGCGAGGAACAGTATGTCGACGCCGCGCTCGGCCAGCAAGTCCCAGGAAAACTGTTCAAGCCTCAGCGCGCTGCTGCCGTTGTTATCGGCCAGTTGTGGATGGATCTCGATGAGGGGAAGACCGCCGCGTGCCGCATCCTTCTCGTCAAGACGGCCGGCAAAGACCGGAGGCGTCCCATTGAGGCGGGGATGATGGAGCAGCAGCCGCGCCAGCTCCGCGCCCGCGTAACCTGTGACTCCTGCAACCGCTGTTTGTACTGTTTGCTTCATGACTCCAACATCGTCCTCAGCCGGGCTTCCACTTCGCCGGCTCTGCGCGGGTCGGGGCAGATCACCAGCACCGTGTCGTCGCCGGCGATGGTGCCCAGCACCTCGGGCCATCCTTCATGGTCAAGCGCAGCGGCCACGGGCTGGGCTCCGCCCATCACCGTTCCGACGATGACCTGATTCATCGCCTGGCGCACGCGCAGGCCAAAGCTCTCCAGGACCTCTGCAACCGAAGGCGGCGCGTCATCCGGCACGACGGCGGTTCCGTTGTTGCCGTTGGCGCCGGGAAGGGAATAGCCGCCCGGCCCCTTGGAGAGGCGCAGCTCGTGGATATCGCGCGAAAGCGTGGCCTGGGTGACCTCAAAGCCGCGACGGCGCAGTTTGCGGCGCAACTCGTCCTGATTGGCCACGAGCGAGTGCGCCACCAACTCCCGTATCGCGTTGTGTCTCTGGAACTTCATGGCTGTTTGCGTTTCAATCCAAAGCGCGGCTCCCGGTTGGCAGCCGCGCATGCATAAATATACAAAAGAATTGCATAAGTATGCAAGGGGATGTTTCACGGCGTGACGCCAGACGGTTTTGAGCGCTCCAATATGCCCGCAGATATTGGTGTTCACCTTGTGTGCTGCGCGCTGGTACACTCTCGGTTGGCAGCAATTCCGGGCTGACCGCAATTCCGTTCATAATAAGATGACATCGACCGCGCCGCTTTCCACTATCAATGACCTCTTTTGCCGTGTAACCGCCGTAGCCAACCCGCGCGCCATTTTGTGGCAGGATGAGTTCGGCCAGTGGCAACCCATCTCGTCCGACCAGATCTACCAGCGCGTGCGCCGGCTTGCCGAGGCCTTTCTCGGCTGGGGGGCAAAGAGAGGCGACCGCATCGCGCTGATCAGCGAGAACCGCTGGGAGTGGGCCGTCACGGACTTTGCCTCTCTGGCCATCGGCGCGGCGAACGTGCCGATTTATCCCACGCTGACGGGCGAGCAGATTGCGGTGCTGGTGCAGGATGCGGGCTGCCGCATCGCGGTGGTCTCCACCCGCCAGCAGTTTGACAAGCTGAACGCCGTGCAGGAACAGACGCAGCTCGAGCGGATTCTGATCATGGATTCGGCCGCGCCGCCGGAGGGAGCTATCGCCTTCAGCGAGGTGCTAGCCGGGGCCGATGCGCGCGGCGCTGGACGCGATCCGGTGTTTGACGCGCTGGTGCGCTCAGTCGAGCCGAAGGACCTGGCCACCCTCATCTATACTTCAGGAACGACCGGCGAGCCCAAGGGCGTGATGCTTACGCACGGCAACATAGCGTCCAACCAGAATTTTGCTGTTCGCGAGTTTCCCTTCAACTCGTCGGACGTCTGCATCTCGTTTCTGCCGCTCTCGCACATCACAGCCCGCGCGCTGGACTATGTTATGTATGCCTGCGGCGCGCAGGTGGCCTATTGCTCGCAGTTTGACAGGCTTCCGCAGGCGATGCGCGAAATCCGGCCCACGGTGTTTGTGGGCGTTCCGCGCGTCTACGAGAAGATCCGCCAGGAGGTGGAGCGGCGCGCATCGCTGTCGCCCTTCAAGCGGCGGATGCTGGCCTGGGCGCTGCGCGTGGGCGCGCGGCATCGCGACAAGGTGTATGCGGGCGGCCGTCCCTCGTCGCTTGCATGGAAGATTGCCTGGAAGCTGGTCTACGGCAAGGTGCGCGAGGCCTTTGGGGGACAGGTCAAGGTCTTCGTTTCCGGGGGCGCGCCGCTGGGCATCGAAACCGCGCAATGGTTTGCTTCGGCAGGAATCGCGGTCTGGGAGGGCTACGGCCTGACGGAGACCTCGCCGGTGATCGCTCTCAACTCGCCCATCAGCCAGCGCATGGGCTCGGTGGGCAGGACGTTGCCCAATGTGGAGTTGAAATTTGCCGAAGATGGCGAGTTGCTGGTGCGGGGACCGGCGGTGTTTGCAGGCTACTGGCAAAAGCCTGCCGCCAATGCCGAGTGTTTTGATGCGGAGGGATGGTTCCTTACCGGCGACATTGCGCATGTGGATGCGGATGGGTTTCTGTTCATCACCGACCGCAAGAAAGAGTTGCTGAAGACCTCCGGCGGCAAGCTGGTGGCGCCGCAGCCCATTGAAAACAAGCTGAAGACCAGTCTTCTGGTGGGGCAGGCGGCTCTGGTCGGGGACAAGCACAAGTTTATCTCTGCGCTTGTCTCCCCCAACTTTGCCGCACTCGAGGAGTGGGCCCGGCGCAATGGAATTGAGGCTGGGTCGCGCAAAGATCTGATCGCCGACAGCCGAGTCGTCGCCCAGTACGGAGAGCTTGTGCGTGAGGTGAACGCGGGCCTGGCCAACTTTGAAACCGTCAAGCGGTTCCGGCTGGTGGCCGAGGAGTGGACGCAGGAGTCCGGCGAGCTAACGCCATCGATGAAGCTGAAGCGGCGCGTCATCAAGGAGCGATACGGGGCCCTGATCGACGAACTTTACGCGGACGAAGCAACCGCACGCGGCGAATAGGCGAAGTCAGCATTCCTGGCTCGCGGCTGAACAGGCCGCGCTTGCTCCACATGCGCTGCAGCCCGCGGAAGAACGGCGCGCCCCATGCGCCCACGGCAAGAATGCTGCCGAACAGAATCACGGCATCGATGTTCAAGCGCCCGGCGCGGGACCAGTAGGCGTCGGGTTCCAGATTCAGCCAGAGAGCGAACTCGTCCAGGGTGAGGGCCGCGCCCACGCCGTAGCTCACCGACATGAGCCGGCTGAAAAAGATGGAGAGCGGCGAATGGGACCGTCCCAGGTCCAGGAGCCAGCCGTAGCCCACCAGTAGCAGAATGAGAATGCCCCAGACCAGGTGGTGAATGTGAGTGCCACGCACTGTCACCCATTCAAATGGCCCGTGATTGTGAATTACCAGGCTGACCAGCAGCCGTACGCCCAGGAAGGTGATAAAGAACGAAACAGAGGCGATGAACATGCGGCGTCGCGGCCGGTCGGGAATAGTCGAGCGCACCAGGAATCCCAGCCGGGTTAACTGGAGCAGCACGAGCAGCACAACAACGACCAGGCTGGCAAAGGCCAGCAACAACAAGGCACCGGTTCCGGGCATACCATCCTATTGAATCACCCCGGCCGCCAGTTCCCAACACTGAAATGAAATGCGCGCACAAACTTCGCTGAAAGTGAGAGCCGTCACGCCGCCACTTTACAGCAGCGGAGTACACTGGTTAAGGTGTCAAGCCCGTCGTTTTGCCTGTCTTGACCCACAGTCCAGGGAGTCGTTCCCAGCCGGCCCGCATGGCCGCGCGAATTTGATCAGGAGACTTTACGATGCGAGTTGCTTTGTTGACCGGTGGCGGCGACTGCCCCGGTTTGAATGCGGTGATCTATGCGGCCGTGAGAAAAGGAATCCAGATTTATGGCGATGAGTTCATCGGCTTTCTAAACGGCTGGCGCGGCGTGCTCGACAACAACTGGATCCCGCTGACCCTGGAAAATACCGACGGTATCCAGTTGAAGGGCGGCACCATCCTTCACTCGTCGCGCACCAATGTGAAAAAGATTCCCGGCGGCATCGAGAAGGTCCAGGAGGTTCTGAAGACCAACAAGATTGATGCGCTGATCGCTCTAGGCGGCGACGACACCCAGTCGGTCACGCTGTTTCTGAGCGAGAATGGCGTGCCCAGCGTGGGAGTGCCCAAGACAATCGACAACGACATCAACGGCACTGACGCCACCTTTGGATTTGACACGGCTGTTTCCATCGCCACTGAGGCGATTGATCGCATCCACACCACCGCTGACTCGCACAACCGGGTGGTGGTGGTTGAGGTGATGGGCCGCGACGCAGGCTGGATCGCCTATGCCTCCGGCATCGCCGGCGGCGCGCATGTTGTGCTGGTTCCGGAGCAGGAGATTGATATCGATCACGTCTGCGCCCTGCTCAAGTACAACTACGATCACGGCAAGCACTACGGCGTGGTTGTGGTGGCCGAGGGCTGCCATCTGCCCGAGGTGGGCCAGGTCGTCGGTTCACAGGAAGTCGATTCCTTTGGCCACGTGCGGCTGTCGGGCATTGGCGAGGCGCTGGCTGACCTGATTGAAAAGAAGACCGGCTTTGAGACGCGCTCAGTGAATCTGGGTCATACGCAGCGCGGCGGCGTTCCCACGGCATATGACCGGCTGCTCGGCCAGCGCTATGGCCTGCACGCCATCGACATGGTCCATCAGAGCAAGTGGGGCCGCATCGCCGTGCTGCACGGCACTGAGATTACCGACATCACCATCAAGGAAGCCATCGCCACCAACCGCCGACTTGACGAGCGCTTTTTCAGCGTCATCCGCGACCTGGAAGCAAAGGTCTAGCAACGGCAACTCGCCTGCATTGCACAGAGCCATCCTCGCTGCGAGGATGGCTTTGTGCTTTGGCTTTGCATTGAGTGAGGGTATGCAGTACCGCCTCTACACGCCCGATGATTTTGCAGCGCTCTACGCGATCGAGGAGATCTGCTTCAAGCCGCCACTGCGCTTTGGCCGCGGCTATATGCAGCGTCTTGTCCGCCGCTCCACCTCGGCAACATGGATTGCGGAGGAGGATGGCGGGATGGCAGGATTTGCCGTTGTCGAGTGGACCGGAAAGGCTGCCGGCATCGCAGCCTACATTGCAACCATCGAGGTTCTGCCGGAGTATCGCAAGCAAGGGGTGGGCGGCGAACTGCTGCGCCGGGTCGAGGACTCGGCACTCGCCGCTGATGCGGAAGTGTTGTGGTTGCACGTGGACGCCCGGAACGCCGGCGCGATACGTCTATATGAGGCGCACGGCTACAGCTGCGAGGGCAGGGAAGAAAAGTTTTATCCTCTTGGCAATGCTGCGCTGATC
>JAJXXG010001010.1 GCA_021781255.1 Acidobacteriota bacterium | reverse complement strand
CATCCCGGGATTCGGCGGCGTATCCGGTTTGCCCGGTGGCGGCCCGTGCGCACGAATGGCATAAGGACCGGTCGCAATCACCACTGGATCGCCCTCGCGAGCATTCTGGTTGTACTCCAGCCCGGCGGGGACGTTCTTGCGGCGAAACACAATGAACTGCGACGACGCTTGCTTGAGCTGGTTGTACACGCGCTCGCGATCCGCCTCGGTCTTGCCGTAGAGCAGATCGCCATCCGTCTCAAACCCGCCCAGGTCGGCAAACTTGTCCAGCGTGATCCAGTCGCCTTCTACCCTGGCCATACCGTGATCACTTACGACGACCAGATCGATAGGCAAGCCCGTGGCATCCAAACCCGCCTTCAACTTGCCTACCAGGGCATCCACCTTCTTTACCGCAGCCTGGGTCTGGGGAGCATCCGGTCCAAACTGGTGGCCTTCATGGTCCGGCTCAGAGTAGTAGAGCGTGATGAAGTGCGGACGCGCGGCCTCGGGCAGGTGCAGCCACGCAAGCACCTGCGCAATGCGCGCATCGTCGTCGATCTTGTCATCAAAATGCAGATAATAGGTGGGTTGATAACCCGCGATCTTCGCCTCAGAGCCGGGCCAGAATAGGCAGGCAGACCGCATTCCCTGGCTCTCCGCAAGGCTCCACAACGGCACTCCGCCATACCATTTGCCGTCTGTCACCGCACCCGCATCGCGGATGGCATAGCGAGCCTTGCCGGCTTCATCCACAAAGCTGTTGGCAACCAGTCCGTGGTGCTCAGGATAGAGACCCGTAACGATGGTGTAGTGATTGGGAAAGGTGAGTGAGGGGTAGCTGGGAAGCATACCCTCCGGCGCCCATGCACCCTGCTTGCCCAAAGCCAGCAGATGGCTCGCGCCGTCCCGAACCGCATAATCCCATCGGAAGCCGTCCAGGGAGACCAGCACAACATAATGGGCCTTCTGCGCGGCAGGCGAATTCGGCCCATGGTCCACATGGATGACCGGCAGAGGATGGTTGCCCTGTTGCTGCCCTGCCGACTGCAACGGTACAAGCGCCAGCCCTGCAAACAGAGCGGCCAGAGCCAAGCGATTCCATATGCCTTGGCGCATCAGGACTCCCCGAAGATCAGCTTATCGCACGCACCGCAGATGCAGACACACTTCGGCCATGGCGGGATGCTCCCGGAGAGCAAAGCTTCTCCGAGAGCCCGGCTGCCGATGGCTTCCGGCAATGGCTGGATTACTGCTGGGGTGGCTGCGGTGCGGTTGCCGGTGCGGCCGCCGGCTCAGCTGGTGCGGCCGGCTGCTGCTTCGACAGGCTGCGGATATAGGCGATCAGGTTCTTCACCTCATCATCCTTGGCGCGAGCTGCACCCTCAGGGGGCATCTTGTCCTTGCCTTTGCGGATGATGTCGAAAAGCTCCTGGTCCGTCTTGCCGCTCAGCGTCTTGGGGTCAGTCCAATCATCCAGCGTGAGCTGCATATCCTTGGCGACATCGGTCTTTCCGTCGCCGTTGTTGCCGTGGCAAAGCGCACAGTCGATTGCGTAAACTTTCTTGGCCTGTGCCATTGCCTGGGCCTGCGACTGCCCCTGGGGTGCTGCTTGGGTTCCGTTGTGGGGCGCAGGTTTGGCAGAACTTTTTGCTGCGTGTGTGGGAGCAGACTCCTGGGGCGGGCGCGCCGGTGCTGACGCGGGTGCGAGCTCGATCAAGATGACCGCGGTAAAGAGCAGGAACGGCTTGAACATGGTCGTCTCCTCAGTTGCAGGTGTCGGGGACGGGCATCTGGCAGCTGTTGGTTTAATTCGAACGCATTATAGGCCCAAGTGAAAGTGAGTTGCATCACTGGACTTTCAGCGCGAACCCTGAATCACACCCTGCCCTGCAAACACACCGCCCGAGGACCCGCCGGATATGGTATACGTTTTCGCATGTTCCAACGTCGCCTTCTGCTCGCCTCTCTTGCCCTGCTCATCTGCACGGCGTCCCCGGCTCCCGCCCAGACCCTGGCCCCCACGCCTCCCATGGGTTGGAATAGCTGGGATGCCTACGGCCTCACCATCGACGAGGCCGACTATCGCGCCAATACCCAGGTGCTCGCCGGACTCCGGCAATACGGCTGGCTTTACTCCGTGATCGACGAGGGCTGGTACATGCAGGACCCCTTTGCGGACACCGTGGCGGCCCGCAAGTATGTCTGGGATGCCAACGGAGTCCTGCTGCCCGCGCTGGACCGCTTTCCCTCGGCCGCCAATGGCGCCGGGTTCAAGCCTCTGGCCGACTGGGTTCATGCCCAGGGACTCAAATTTGGCGTCCATCTCATGCGCGGTATTCCCAGGGACGTGGTCCGGCAGAATCTGCCCATCGCCGGAACTGCATTTCACGCGCAGGATGCCGCCGATGTCTCCTCCACCTGCCCGTGGGATGAAGGCAACTATGGCATACGCGACAATGCCGCCGGCCAGGCCTACTACGACTCCATGCTCAGGCTCTACGCCAGCTGGGGGCTCGACTTCATCAAGGTCGACTGCATCTCCGATCGTCCGTACCGCCCCACTGAGATTCGACAGCTTGCGGAGGCCATTCGCAAGACCGGCCGGCCCATCGTGCTGAGTCTCTCGCCGGGTCCAACCAAACTGGAACACGCGACGGAGGTGGAGAAGTACGCCCAGATGTGGCGGATCTCCGACGATCACTGGGATGTATGGTCCGTGGATCGCAAACCCGGCGCCAGTGAGTTTCCCTTCGGCATTCGCGATGCGTTCGACCGCCTGGCAGCCTGGGCACCCTACGTAAAGCCCGGCAGCTGGCCCGACGAGGACATGCTGCCGTGGGGATCGCTCACCCCGCATCCCGGCTGGGGCAAGCCTCGCCAGTCCCGCGAAACTCGCGACGAACAGCGCACAGAGATGACGCTCTGGGCCATCTCCCGCTCACCGCTGATTCTCGGCGCGAATCTCACGCGGCTGGATGACTTTACGCATTCCCTGATCACCAACCGGGAAGTGCTGGCCCTCAACCAGACAGCCGTTGAAAGCAAACCCGGACTCACGCCAAAGGCTGGCCCCGGCAACGAACCTTTCCTGCAGCGCTACTGGTATGCGCGCACCGGCGGGCCGCACCCGCAGGAGTACATTGCGGTCTTCAACCTTGGCGATAAGACAACCGCGTCCGAACTGCCCTGGATGGTCTTTCATCTGACAGACAAACCCCATGCCGTGTTCGACGTCTGGAATCAAAGGCACGTCCCCGCCGCGTCTGCCCTCGCCGTTGAGCTGCCGCCGCATGGCTGCGCTCTCTATCGCGTGGAATAAACTTCGCCTCGCCCATCCCGGAGTCACAACGCATGCCCATAATGTGATTCCGGGATGGCAACAATTCCACCGGCAAATCTCCCTTTTGCCGCAACCCTCATGGCGCTTTTCCGCATCGCAATTCCAGAAACGGAAAGTTATATTCGCGCGGGAGCACGAACGTTGCTCCTGCTGGTTCCCTTCCGCCGTCGCTGGTCCTCATGTGCGACACTATTGTGTTTGCCCGGCAGACTGCAAAGCAGCCGGGCTAGAGGCAGGCTCGAACCATGTCCTTGTTGCGCTCCGCTCTTATCTCGCTCTCACGGAATCGTCAGCTGCGGCGTTTTGGAGAACACTCCAGCGTCGGTACCCGTCTCAGTTCCCGCTTTGTCGCCGGCATGGAAATCGAAGACGCCCTTCGCGTAGCCGAGTCGCTCAATCGGCAAGGCATCTCCGTCACGCTCGACTCGCTCGGCGAGAGCGTGACATCCGAAGAAGAGGCGCATAAAGCCGCCGGCGTCTATCACGCGCTGCTGGACGCGATTGCCGCGCGGAAGCTTGAAGCCAACATCAGCGTCAAGCTCACACAGATGGGCCTGACGCTGGACCCACACCTCGCCGAGAGCATCGCCGCCAACCTTACGGAGCACGCAAAGGCCACCGGGAGCTTTGTGCGCATCGATATGGAGGACTCGTCTCTCACCGATGTCACGCTGGACATCGTACGCCGCCTGCACGCGCACCCCGATCTGCACGGAGCCGTTGGCGTGGTCATCCAGGCGTACCTCTACAGGTCGCAGAATGACGTGGAGCAACTCGTCGCGGACGGCATTCGCATCCGACTGTGCAAGGGAGCCTACAAAGAGTCCGCCATGATTGCGTTTCCACGCAAAGTGGACGTAAATGCCAACTACGTCCGGCTCAGTTGCATGTTGCTCTCCAGCCCCGTTTACCACGGTCTTGCCACGCATGATGAGGCGATGATCAACGCGGCTAAATCTTACGCCGCGCAGAACCGCATTCTGCCAAGCCACTTTGAATTTCAGATGCTGTTTGGTGTGCGCCGCGACCTGCAGCGCAAGTTGATCTCGGAAGGGTACAACGTGCGCGTCTACGTGCCCTTCGGTCGCGAGTGGTATCCGTACTTCATGCGCAGGCTGGCTGAGCGGCCCGCCAACGTAATCTTCATTGCCAAGAATCTGCTGCGCCGGTAGGCCTCACAGGCCTGCCATGCGCGCAGAGCAAAAGCAGGCCTACTCCCCTACTCGCGAGCGTCTTCTGATTCTCTCTCCGCGTTTGCGAAACAGCTTGACCTGCCTGCAGATGGGGCACTCCCACGGGTAGTACCCCATGAGCGGGTACACCTTCTGCTGCAAAAATCCTATCCGTGGCAGCCGGCGAAGCCGTCGGCTTCCACAGGTGGCACAAACAATCTCTGAGAGTTCCGAGGCAATCTCTGAAGAAATGGGCGACATCCGCAATCTCCTTGCTCTTCCTGATGCGCCCGGCTGCGTTCTCCCTGCTGATCGCAGGCCTGGCCGGCGAAGTGCACGACGTACCGCGCAACTCCGCAAGGCATCGCACCGAGCACACATGCCGCTGCTTCGCTTGCTAAGCTGACGAAGCAATCTGGCAGTGAAACCGAATCCTAGCGAATCCGGACAGTATCAAACATCGAAAAGTCGCCCTCGGTCGCCTCAAGAGTAACGATCCTGTCACATTTCCGGACACTGGGAATCGAAAGCAACTGCGGGCTGCTCCGGCGCCGGGGTCCTGCTAACCGGTGTAAAACTTCCTGGAGGGACGCACCAGCGCCATCAGGCCTGCAGTCGCGCCAGTCCCTGCCGCGCCAGATCCGCCACGGCTCTTGCCAGCGTTTGCGAACCATTGAGCGACTCGGGGCGCTCCAGCCGGATACCCAGTCCCACTGCGTATTGCCGAAACGCGATATCGACGTCGTACAGAATCTCAACGTGGTCACACAGAAATCCGATGGGCTGCAGCACCAGCGCCTTCACGCCATCCGCGGCAATCGCCTGCAGCGTGTCCTCAACCGTGGGGCCAATCCATGGCCCGCCGCTCGCTCCCTGGCTTTGGAATGCAAACCACCAGCGTGCGATCTCCGGAACTCGCTCTGCCACCAGTTCCGCGGTGTGCTTCGCCTCCTGCGCGTAGGGGTCCGCGCCCTCGCCCGGCCACAACTTCGGCTGGCCTTCCGCTGCTGCAGGAGTCTGAATGGTCCGGCATGGCACGCTGTGCGCGGTAAAAAGCACGGGGACCGGCGTGCCTGTCTCTTCGCGCAGTTTCTTCAGCGCTGGTCTCAGCCGTTCTGCAAAGGCGTCGGCCAGCAGCGGGTCACTCGCCCATCCCTCCGTAAAATCCATGCGCAGGGAACCGGCCTCAGCCTGCACGGCGCGGCGATACAGGCCCACGCTGGTGCGCGAGTTCTGCGGCGCCAGGCAAATGACGGCCGCCTCTTCCACACCGTCCACACGCATCTGCCGCACCACATCGGGGATGTAAGGCCGCCAGTTGCGCATGCCCACGTACACGGGGACAGGCATGCCCGTGGCCGCCAACTCAGCCTGCACCAGCCGCCCCTGCTCCAGCGTCAACTCCGTCAGCGGGCTCTTGCCGATCAGCGCATAGCGGTGCTGAATCTCCTCGATGACATGCTGCGGCAAAGGGCGTCCGCTGACCACGTTGCGCAGATACTCCGGAA
>JAJXXG010000771.1 GCA_021781255.1 Acidobacteriota bacterium | reverse complement strand
TAGCCCGAACGCGAGTGCGATTCCGACAATGCCGACCTTATCGCCGGCAATCACCGCCGTTCCACATCCAAAGAGCACCAGGATGAAGGTGCCTACCAGTTCCGCCAGATATTTCTTCATGGATCCTCCTTGCTGACTTGAAAAGATTGGGACCTGCGCGGGCCGCACCGCTGTCCTCGCATCGCTCTGTGCCGCAGTGCGGCGCAAAAGCTCACGGGGCCTGATGGAAGAGTCGAGAACGCGTGTGCAGAATGCGCGAACGAAGTCTTGCACAAGTGCTGCGTCGCCGTCAAGAAGAAACCTGGCTGAACTGTGAGGTCCATATCGTTGCAGGCGCATCGCGTTGTGTTAACGTTCAAGCGTGAGCGTCGGCGCGCCAGGCAAGGCCAAGGGGAGCAAAGGAAAGCCACGTCTTTTGCCAGGTCTGGCGGTCAAAAATGGCCTCATTCACCATCCCTTTGACCTGGAGTTCGGGGTGCGGACCAGCGGACTGGTGGCGGGAAGGCATCTCGGCTTTGGGCACCGGCACGACCGGCACTTCACGGCCTATTATGCGGTTGCGCCTTCGGTGTTTCATGGCATGATTGCGCGCTGGCGGCGATGCCGGCCTGCAGCGCCACCGTTAGCGCCTATTGACGCGTACACCTTCATCGACGTAGGCGCAGGCATGGGGCGAGCCATGCTGCTGGCCTCGGACTACCCTTTTCGCGTTGTGGCCGGGGTTGAGTTGCACCCCACGCTGGCGCGCATCGGCCGCAGGAATCTGGCGTTGTGGCGCGCCGCGGGACGCCCGATCGCCCCTATGCGCATGCACTGCTGCGATGCTGCAGAGTTTCCGCTCCCTCCCGGGCCGTGCGTGGCCTTTCTCTTCAACCCGTTCGGCGCGCCCGTGCTGCGCCGTCTGCTCCGCAACTGGAGCCGCGTTCTTGCCGAACGCGCTGGGCAACTGGATATTCTGTACGTAAACAACGAGCAGGAGAGCGTATTGGAGCGCGCGCCGGGATTTACACGGCTCTTTCACGGTCAGGTCCGGCGCTCCCAAGCCGATACTGTGGCCGACCGCACAATTCTCAAGCAGCAGCCGGGCACCGAGTACGCGGCCACGGGCTGGGAGGATTGCTCAATCTATCGTTGGGTGGGGAAGAACAGCTTTTAGTTTTTAGCAATCAGCCCCACGCTTTTCCGAATCATCGTTTCAGCCTCTGTTGCCGGCTATGGCATAAACAAGCTGATAGCTGGAGGCTAGTCTTCCTATGAGCGAACCGCATCTGATCCTCGGAATCGGCGAACTGCTTTGGGATGTCCTGCCGAACGGGATGAGGCTGGGAGGCGCGCCGGCCAACTTTGCCGTCATGGCGGGCCGCCTTGGCAATCGAGCGGCCATTCTCAGCCGCATCGGCCGCGACGAGCTGGGCCGTCAGGCCATTGATCGCCTCGATCCGATGCCCGTAGAAATCGGTTTTCTCGAAGTGGATGCGGCGTACGAGACAGGCCGCGTCACCGTCAGTTTTGTCGATGGCGAGCCGCATTACACGATTCACCAGCCGGCAGCGTGGGATTTTCTGAAGCTTTCCGATGAGTGGGTCCGGCTTGTCGCGCGCGCAGACGCTCTCTGCTTTGGATCTTTAGCGCAGCGCAGCCCTGAGTCGCGGCAGACCATCCAGGAATTGGCTGCGCAAAGCACTGCATCCTGCATTCGCATCTTCGATGTCAACCTGCGTGCGCCGTTCTACTCTGCCGAAGTGATCGAGGAGTCTTTGGAGCTGGCCACAGTCGTGAAGATGAACGAAGCCGAGATGCCGCTCGTGCTGGAATTGTTGGATCTAAATAGAGTGGCATCCGCAGGCGATGGACCAGGCCTGACCTCGGTACCACTGCGCCAGGCCGCCGAGCGCCTCCTCCAAATGTTTCCCGCCCTGCAATTGGTGGCGATCACTCGAGGCAGTCGCGGCAGCTTGCTCGTCAATCGTGACCAGTGGGACGAGCACCCCGGATTTCCTGTCAAATTGGCCGACGGAATCGGCGCTGGCGATGCATTTACAGCAGCCATCGCACACTACATGCTGCGCGGCGCCGATTTAGCCACACTGAACGAGGCCGGTAATCGCTGGGGCGGCTGGATGGCCTCGCAATCCGGAGCCATGCCCGCCCTGCCGGATGCTGTGCGCGATGCCATCGCCGCTGCCATCGAACGAACGGACTGAGCCGGAATCAAGGCGCAAGGCCGGGTTACGCAGCGGCGCATCGTGCTGCCACAAGAGCACGCACGAACTCCGGCGTCGAGCCACAGCATCCGCCCACAAACGAGGCTCCCGCTTCGCGCAGAGCCGCGTAGTGCGAGGCGAAATACTCGGCCGTTGTAGCATAGTGAACGGCTGCCCCGTCCACAACAGGCAGGCCCGCGTTGGGCTTGATCCAGACCGGCAGCGCGCAGGCCGCGTGCAGGCGCCGGCAAATCGCCGCGGCAAACTCCACACCCACGCCGCAATTCGCGCCCACTCCATCCGCGCCCGCACTTACCATCGCCCCTGCCACAGACTCTGGCGTCGCGCCCATCATGGTGCGATCCTTGTCTTTGCCGGAGTCGAATGCGAACGATGCAATCACCGGCAGTCCAGTCGCTTTCGCAGCTTCGACGGCCAACCGCGCCTCTTCAATCTCGCTCATCGTCTCAATCAGCAGCGCGTCCGCGCCGGCGGCGGCCAGTGACCGGGCCTGCGCCGCAAACGCCGCCGAAACCTGGTCGGCGCTCACCTGGCGTGAAAGCAGTATCTTGCCTGTGGGACCAATCGACGCAAACACCAGCGCCTGCCCGCCCGCGGCTTGTTTCGACAGAGCCACGCCTGCGCGATTGATCGCGTCAAGATCCGCCTCGGAGCAGTCTTGCATCGCAATCGAATTCGCACGAAAGGTGTTTGTCAGGATCACCTGGCTGCCCGCCTCAACATACGCGCGCGCCACCGATTTCACTTGTTCGGGATGCGTCAGGTTCCACGTGTCGGGAATGGTTCCTACGGGCAGCCCGCGCGCCTGCAATTCCGTGCCCCACGCTCCATCGCTGATCACTACACCGTTCTTCAGCCATTCGCCCATTGGGCTCATGCAATCACCCGCTTCCCCGGATACACGACTATCCATATCATCGCACCTGGTGAGGCGCTCTCGGTCCCCGCCCTATACTTCCAGCACCGCACCAGCGTACACGCCGCAAACTTCCTCCCAGGCGCGCATCTCAATTAAAGTAGAGTTCATTGTGATTATTGATTTCGCCAGGCGCGCGCACGATCACAACTGGGAGTTGGACCCCATCACACGCTCCCTGCTCGACACCGATTTCTACAAACTTCTCATGCTCCAGTTCATCTGGAAGCATTTCCCCAAAACGCATGCCACGTTTACTCTCATCAATCGCACGTCCTCGGTGCGCCTTGGCGAAATCGTCAGTGTCCCACAGCTCCGCGAGCAACTCGAAGCCACGCGCCGCCTCTGCTTCCGCAAATCAGAACTGGTTTGGCTGGCTGGCAACTCGTTTTACGGGCGCCGCGGCATCTTCGAGGCGGCGTTTCTCGATTGGCTTGAACGCGACTTCCGTCTTTCCGATTATGAATTGACGGTCGCAGATGGACAATTGCTTCTCCGCTTCGAGGGCCTCTGGTCGGGAACCTCGATGTGGGAGATATACGCGTTATCGCAGATTGGCGAATTGAAGACGCGCGCCGCGCTGAAACAGTTGAGCGAGCTGGAACTCGACATCCTTTACGCCCGCGCCAAGACCCGGTTGTGGGAAAAGATGGAGCGGCTGCGCGGCGTTCCCGATCTCAGCGTCAGCGACTTCGGCACGCGCCGCAGGCATAGCTTTTTGTGGCATGAATACGTCGTTACTGCCATGCACGACACGCTCGGCGAGAGCTTTTCCGGCACCTCCAACGCTTACCTTGCCTACAAGCACGACCTTGAAGCCATCGGCACCAACGGCCACGAATTGCCCATGGCAATGGCGGCGCTTGCCCGCGACGAAGAGGAGTTGCGCAGCGCGCAGTACCGGCTGCTTGAGTTATGGCAGCAAAGTTATCAGGGTGAACTGCTTATTCTGCTTCCCGATACCTTCGGCACTACGCAATTCCTGCGCGACGCGCCCGCCTGGGTGGCCAACTGGACCGGACAGCGCATCGACAGCAAAGACGCGTATGTGGCGGGCGACGAATACATCGCCTGGCTGGAGCGGCACGGCTGCGATCCGCGCCAGAAGCGGCTGATCGCTTCCGACGCACTCGATGTGGAGCAGATTCTCGGCCTTCACGCATACTTCGCAGGCGCACTACGCAACGGCGCCACACCCGATGGCTTCAGCTCGGCAAGTGATTTTCACGACGCCTCCCGGTGGCTTCCGGAGCGCCGCATTCGCTTTAGCGCCGGCTGGGGCACACTGCTTACCAACGACTTCCGAAACTGCAATCCGCAGGGCAACGACGGCTTTAACCCCGTCGGCGTGGTCTGCAAGCTTAGCGATGTCGAGGGCAGGCCCGCGGTCAAACTCTCTGACAACTACTCCAAAGCTTTGGGCGATGCCAAGGAAGCCGAGCGCTACCGTCGCATCTTCGGCGTGGCTGGCGTGGCCGATGTACCTGTTCTGACATAAAAGATGGATTTAGCTGTGCCCCGGCGCATCGCAAACACTCCGGCCAGTGTAGCCTTCTCGATATGGCACTGCATGCTGGCTGGTATGCAACTCATCTCCGAGCTGACTTGACGCTGCGCAACCGCTGCTATGCGCGGGGGCGCGCACATGTCGAGAGCTACGGAAGCGCGCCAGTCATTGTGTATGAACCTGAACACCCCGCTGACGAAGACCTGTCTGCGGGGACCCCGTCGGAGAGCGGCCATCACGGAAACTTCTTCGACGCAGCCTATTCTGCCATCGCCGCCCGTCCTGAGTGGATGCGGCGCTTCGACAAAATCCACGCGCAGGCTGCGTGTTCGCTGCCAAAACCGCAACTCGATCCCACCCGCCGCTGGCGTGAGCTCGACTCCTGCATGAGCTCCGATGCCCTGCTGATGAATATCTTCTGCACACCCGGCGTGGCGGAATCCGCTGCCGTGCGCAATGCGCTCGGCGTGGATACTGAAGCAATTCCCCTCTTTGGCTGGAAGGCGCGTGTGCCGCTTGCCAACGGGCGCTTCGACCGTACCGAAATCGACATGCGCCTCGGCCCGCTGCTGGTCGAGGCAAAGCTGACCGAAGTGGGCTTTCAATCGCGCGCCGCTACGATTGTGGAGTCCTATCGCGACCTCGATGAAATCTTCGACCGCGACCGGCTGCCACGCGTTGAAATCGCCACCAGGCGCCGGATGCACGCGAGCGAATTCCCTGAAAATGTCTCGCAGGAACTGGAAAGCTTCGTCGCCGACCCCGCGCTCTTCTCCGCCGTCGATGCCAGCTTTCGCCCGCCCGGAGAGCCCGGCTACGCGAGCTATCAGCTCATCCGCAATGTGCTGGCCGCACATGCCGCGGGCTGCAGCTTTTGCGTGCTGCACGACGAACGGCGTCCGGACCTGCGCGAGGAGTGGTTTCAAGTAATGGCCGCGGTCAAGAGCGCAGACCTGCGCGTGCGCTTGAAGGTGCTCACATGGCAGGAGCTCGCCGCGTTTCTCCCCGCCGCGCTACAGGAATTCCTCGATTTGAAGTACGGAATCGTCGCGCCGGGTCGAACTCCGTCGCCGATCGCCGAAGCGGCAGACCGCGATGACTGACGCCTCGGAACACTCCCGGAATGCTCGCCATCCGAACGCATTTCTCCGTCTGCTGTATTCCGGAGACAATGCCATCAAGTTGCGATCTCCTCAGGAAATCGCAACTTCGCACAACGCCGGCAAAGGCTTTATCTGAAAGAGAAATGTCTGAGCCTCCGCCTTGCGCCCTATAATGCCTGCGTAAGGCAGCGCCATGGACCATCCGAAGACCGCCTCAATCGAATCCGCGCGGCGCTTCTATGCTGAGGAGTT
>JAJXXG010001194.1 GCA_021781255.1 Acidobacteriota bacterium | reverse complement strand
TCTGACGACCCGGATCCGCAAGTATCTTGGCGACGGAAAGCAGACCCGCGTGGGCCACTTCCAGATTGCCGGCGTGCCCGAACGTCACGAGCCCGACACGGGTGAGGTGCGTTATTCCTATCTGTTCGACCTGATTGATCAACTGGGCTTTGAGGGCTGGATCGGCTGCGAGTACATCCCCGCAGGCGCAACCTCGGAGGGGCTGGGGTGGTTCCAGAGCTGGAGGACGGCGTAAGGCAGCCCCAGCCTCCAGATTGGCTATCGTGCGGGCCTGGCGACCCGCACTTTTTCCGCTGTATCCTTCATCAACCGGCTATCGAAGCGCAATCGGCACAGCCTGTTATTTCTCCACGCCAAAGGTGAAGGTCGTGGTGGAGTGCATGGTCTGGCCTGGCTTCAGCTCCGTAGTGGGGAAGCTGGGATGGTTGGGTGAATCCGGAAAGTGCTGGGTCTCGAGACAGAATCCGGCGTGCTTGGCATACTTGACGCCGTACCTGCCGGTGATGCTGCCATCGAGGAAGTTACCGGAGTAGAACTGGACGCCCGGCTCTGTGGTCTCCACGGTGAGCGTGCGCCCACTCACGGGATCGGTAACAATCGCTGCCAGGTGCAGTTCGCCCATCTTTCCATTGAGCACGTAATTGAAATCGTAGCCGCCGGCGCGCTTCATCTGCTCGTTATCGGCGTTGATGCGCGCGCCGATGGGCTCGGGCTTGCGAAAGTCCAGCGGCGTCTCGGACACTGGGGCCAGTTCGCCGGTCGGAATCAGGCCCGCGTCTACGGGCGTGTAGCGGTCGGCATCAATTTGAATCTTCTGATCCAGGATGTTGCCCTGTTCATCGCCGTGCAGGTTGAAGTAAGAGTGATTGGTAAGGTTGACGACCGTATCCTTGTCGGATTTGGCGGTGTAGTCGAGGCGTAGAGTCTTGCCCTTGAGCGTGTAGCGCACGGTTGCGGTGAGCGCACCTGGAAATCCCATATCACCGTCGGGGCTGACGTGGGTGAACTCAACACCGTCCGCGATCTCTTTCGACTGCCAGACATACTGGTCGAATCCCTTGGGACCGCCATGCAAGGCGTTGGCGCCATTGTTCACGGGGATTTGGTAGGTTTTACCGTCCAGCGTAAATTTGCCCAGTGCAATGCGATTGCCATAGCGGCCTACGACAGCGCCGATGTAGGAACTCGGCTGGACCAGATATGCCGCCAAGTTGTTGTAGCCCAGTGCCACATCGGCCATTTTGCCATTGCGGTCCGGAGTGCGGATGCTCACCAGATGTGCACCGTAAGCCGTGACGCGGACTTCGATCTGTCCATCACTCAGTGTGTAAATCGGGACGGGAGTTCCATCCGCGGTATGACCCCAAATCGACATTTTGACTTCCCCCTTTGCCATGGGCGCAAGCGCCATTGTCATTCCAATTAAAGCTGCAAGCACAGTGACTCGCTTCACGGTTTACCCCTTTGCCTGGTGGCCTGCGGCCGAATTTGCATGCGGTTTCAGCCTGCTCTTGCCTGCCTGAGAACGGGCCCTAATGACGTGTTTGTTTTCCGCAGTGAAAACAGTCCAGTCGGCAGGCAATTCCATCATATGCTGTTAGACTCACGGTCGCATGGCGGCAGAGCGGGATACGGCTGACCACGTGGATGTAAATATCCCCCCGCAAAGCTGGGGGTTTTACGGGGTGAACCGCTCAAAGTAGCTTAATTGGAGTCTTCTTTACCCAACGGGCACGAGCTCCGAATCGGCTATCTGCGTGACTCTGCTTTCACGTTTGATTACCCGGAGAACCTGAAAGAGCTGTATATCGACTGCGGGGTTCCCTAAACCCATGCAGCCGCACTTTCAGTCAACTCCGGTTATCTGAGCTCGCTGCGCCGTCTTGCGCGGCACCGGCTGCTTGGCAGGCCGCGATGCTCTCGCCACTCTCAATACGTTCGCGGCCTACACGCACGTGCACGCCGCGGCCACGCCGGAGTGAGCGGCTGGAATGCTCTCTGCTGCACGGCGTCATGCAATGCGCACATCGGCGAGGCACACGCTCAAGCCAACGCCGGCGTCAGTACCCCGCTCACTTACAGGCGCGCGTGAGACGGAATGCAGATGTTCTAATGGACCCATGGCGAATCTTGAAAACTTCCGCCTGGTTGTCTTCCGCGCGGTTGCCCGGCAGAAGAGCTTTCGCAAAGCGGCCGAGGAACTGTATCTGACGCAGCCGGCAGTGAGCCTGCAAATCAAGGCTCTTGAAGAAGATCTGGGCGTGCAGCTCTTCGACCGTTCCGGCACGCAGGCAAGTTTAACCGCTGCGGGAGCCGTATTGCTTGACTACGCTCGGCGATTACATCAGATGCTGACCCAGGCGGAACATGAAATTGCCGCTCTGAGTGGAGATCACGCCGGTCGGCTCACGCTGGGGGCTTCCACCACCATCGCGCAGTACGTGCTGCCTCGGCTACTCGGCGAGTTCCGCGCGAACCACCCTCGCGTTCTTCCTACGCTGCTGAGCGGCAACACAGAACAGATCGTGAGCGCCATCCGGGAGAAGCGGATTACGCTGGGTTTCATCGAAGGTCCACCGCGAACCCGGGACGTGCGCACCGAGCCGTTTCTGCGCGACGAGATCCTGCTGATCGCACCTGCCGCGCACGAGTGGACGGAACAGCCCTCCATTTCTTGCACTGACCTTGTCGCTGCGCCGCTGTTGATGCGGGAGCGCGGATCTGGCACACGCCGCATTACGGAACTCGCGCTCGAACGACACGGAATCAAGCGCCGCGCGCTGCAGGTGGTTATGGAGCTGGATTCGACGGAGGCCATCAAGTCCGCCGTAGAAGCGGGTCTGGGGGTAGGGTTCGTTTCCCGCTGGGCCATTGCGAAAGACCTGCGCCTCGGCCACAGCTTTAAGATCGTCGAGATCAAGGGCCTGCGCATCCATCGCGATTTTCTGCTGGTCGCTGCGAAAGGCCCCGAACCACAAGGCCTGACGCAGGAGTTCCGCCGGTTTCTGGCATCGCGCGCTGGCGCCAAGCGGCCAAGCGCAAAAGTCTGAGGCGCTCGCCGGCCCTGACCGCCAGCGATAAGCACGGCTAATGTCTCATCACTCGATCTGCTTGGACGCACACGCTGCTTCGCCCGCAGACTAAGTGTGTGTCCAAAAACCTTTTTTTCCTCGGTCTGATTATTGCGGCCACAGGTCTTGTTTCTCCGCCCCTGGCACTCGCCGGCGGCCTGGTTTACGGATTTGCCTTCGCACATCCGTATCACACGGAGGCCAAGCGGCTCTCCAGATTCCTGCTGCAGGCCTCGGTTATCGGCCTTGGATTTGGCATGAATCTGCACGAGGTGCTGCACGCGGGTCGCTCGGGTTTTGTTTACACGGCCGCCAGCATCACCTTTGCATTGTCTCTGGGATGGCTCCTGGGTAAAGTCCTGAAGGTGAACAGTGGCACGTCGTTCCTGATCTCCGCGGGCACTGCCATCTGCGGTGGCAGCGCCATCGCGGCCATCGCCCCCATCACCGAAGCTGGTGAGGAAGAAATCGCCGTCTCGCTGGGCACGGTCTTTGTGCTGAACTCTGTTGCGCTCCTGACCTTTCCGTTTATTGGGACCGTGCTGCATCTTTCACAAACGCAATTTGGGCTATGGTCGGCGCTTGCCATTCACGACACCAGCTCGGTCGTCGGCGCTACGGCAAAGTTCGGAGCCCTGGCGCTGGCGGTAGGCACCACAGTGAAACTGGCGCGCGCACTGTGGATTGTTCCCGTCTCCATGGGAACCGCGGTTGCTCGCAAGAGCAGCGCGCGCATACAGTGGCCGTGGTTCATTCTCTTCTTTTGTCTTGCCGCTGTGGGCAATACCTATGTGCATACCCTTGAACCGGCATATCCGGTTCTAAAACATCTTGGCGTGATTGGTCTTACGGTTACGTTGTATCTGATCGGTACGGGCCTGTCGATGAAAACCATTCGCCAGGTAGGCGCGCGGCCCATGCTACAGGGAGTTCTTCTGTGGATCGTCGTTGCGGTGGCTTCCCTGTCGCTGATCCGCTGTGGCTGGATTCATCTGTAGTTTGCAAGCGGAAGAAAGACTGTAGGGATTGCCGGCTGCAAAAGCCCCTAATCAGGCAGTCGGCAATCCCCACAGCTTATTCTGTCCTCGTTATGGGCCACCGTGGCCTAGTCACCGTAAGTCAGAGCGCCTTCAGCCACGGAAGTCGGTCCAGTTCGAATCGCACCGCCGGCACCTTAGAAGATGATCTTACCCACAAACTGCCATACACGCTGTGCGCCAACGGTCGACGGAGAGTTGACCGAGCCTGTGCTGCTGCTGGTGGCATTGATCTGACCGAAGGTTGCCGTAGAGCTCACGGTGGTTCCGGGGCCAGCAAGGTTGGTGTGATTCCAGGCATTGAAGACCTCGGCCTGGAACTGCCCATGAATGCGTCTACTGCTCAATATGTCCTTGAAGAGCGAGATGTCAGTGTCTTCATAGCCGGGCCCGCGCAGCGAGTTACGCGGCACGTTGCCAAACGACTGGACATTGCCGTTTGCGGACGGAAGCGGGTTCTTGGCAAATGCTGCGGGATTAAACCACTCCGCAAGCTTAGACGCCCCGGCAGGACGGGCAGGACTTACCCCCGTATACACCGCGTAGTCGTTGCCGATGCCGGAGAGCGAGTTATCCACGCCGCTGGTGATGGTGAGTGGCAGGCCGCTCTGCGAGGTGACAATAGCGTTCACCTGCCATCCGTTGGCGATGGCGCCAGCGGCGCCGTTCAGGTTGAACCTCGGAAGCTGGTAGTTGACGGATGTAGTGAAACGCAGGGCCTGATCAAAATCGGCCACGCCGCGCGAGCTGTTCAGGTTGAAGGGATTCGGGGGGCCATTTTGGCCTTCGGTGCCCGATGAGCCGTTATCGATGGTCTTCATCCAGACGATGTTGGAAAGCAGCGTGAGCCCGTGAGAGGAGCGGCGCGTGACATTCAGCTCCACCGCGTTGGTCATCTCGTAGTCATAGGCATCTGCCAGTTCCACAGCCGCGAGCCCCGGGAAGAGCCGACGGGTGTTTTCGTTGCCAACCGCGTCTGCAGGCTTGTCGTTGGGATTGTAGATCGCAGGATTGAACTGGCGCGAGGCCATGACGTGCTCGGCGTGGTTGCCCACGTAGCCGACATTCATGGCAAATCCGTGCGTCAGGTCTTGCTCGATGGTGAAGTTGTAGGCCTGCGTGTACTCAACCTTGGATGCCGGATTGAGCACGCCGCCCGAAAGTGGAAGCAGGAAAGAGTAGCTCTTGAACTGCGAGGGCGTGACATGTCCGCGCGGGAAAGGATCCCCGCCCGGATAGCCCGTGTAGACGTTGTCCCACTGCGGAGGGTTGGGAATGTTGAGGTAAAGGTCGATGGGCTGCATGGCATCGGTTCGCTGATAGAGCAATCCTTCAGGGAAACCATAAAACAGGCCGTAGGCTCCACGAACTACCGTCTTGCCGGTCCCGAAGAGGTTATACGCAAAGCCCACGCGCGGCGCAAAGTCCTTGAAGTTGTTATTGAAGACTGAGTTCGAGAGCCCTTGATCGCCGACAAACATCAATCCCTTGGGCGCGCCGGGGGCAATGGACGACTGGAAGCTGGGATTGGCCAGGTTGAAGCCAACCAGCGTTCCATTGTCATCGATCGGTGGCATCCACGGATCCCAGCGCAGGCCAAGGTTCAGGGTGAGCCTCGACGTCATCTTCCAGTCATCCTGAATGTAAAGCGAGGGGCGGAGCTCGCGCAGATAGGCCTTGCGCCCATTGTCCTGGTAGAAACTGGATTCATAGCCAACATAGAAATCAGCAAACGAGTTGCCGCTCTTTGTGAATCCTGCAGGTAGCGTGGTTCCAGAGGGTGTCTGTGTGCGCTGACCGTTGAAGGTGTTATCGCCCGGGGTGAAGGAGTAGTCGTCCATGTCGATACGAGACCGCTCCATGTCGCCGCCGATGGTCAGCGTGTGCTTGTGTTCC
>JAJXXG010000983.1 GCA_021781255.1 Acidobacteriota bacterium | reverse complement strand
TGCAGATGATTTACGAAGCCCTCTTGCGTAGTTCAAACCAATGCGCAGTGAACGCGAGCCGTCGGGTTCCTCTTCAACCGTACAGAGACAGCCGGAGCGCTGCACATCCATGGGACGCACGCGCAGACCGCGGCGCTGCGCATCTTTTACCAGAACCGCAGGAGAATAGAAACCCATCGGTTGATTGTTGAGCATGGCGCAGGTGAAAGCGGCAAGGTAATACTCCTTGAGATATGCGGACGCATAGGCAATCAGCGCAAAGCTGGCTGCGTGCGACTCAGGGAAACCGTACATCGCAAACGATGAGATACCCTGCACGATTTTGTCCTGAGCCTCAGCGCTGATACCGTTCTGCGTCATGCCCCCGCGCAAACGGCCTTCCAGGTCTTTCATGCGTTGCATCGAGCGCCGCATTCCTACAGCACGACGCAATTCCTCAGCCTCAGCACCTGTGAAACTGGCAACCGTCATTGCCATGCGCAAAAGTTGCTCCTGAAAGAGCGGGACACCCAGCGTGCGCTTAAGCACGGGTTCCAACGACGGGTGAGGATATGTCACCTCCTCCTTGCCCTGCCGTCTGCGCATGTAGGGGTGCATCATTTTGCCCACGATAGGACCGGGACGAATGATGGCAACCTGCACAACAAGATCGTAAAAACGTGTTGGCGCATTGTGGGGCAGTGAGGCCATCTGCGCACGGCTTTCTACCTGGAACATCCCTACAGTGTCGGCTTTACGGAGGGTATCGTATACCTGTGCGTCTTCTGGCAGGGCCGCAAGATCGACTTGCTTTCCGTAGTGTTGCGGTATAAGTTCGATGCAATCCTTGAGCACGGCCATCATGCCCAGACCGAGCAGGTCAACTTTGATGAGACCCATATCTGCGCAGTCTTCTTTGTCCCACTGAATGACTGTCCTGCCTGGCATCGATGCTCGTTCGATGGGCACAACTCGATTGAGCAAACCGGCGCAAATCACCATACCTCCCGAATGCTGGCCGAGATGACGCGGCATGTCCTGCATCCGCTCGCACAGTTCCAAATATCGGGCAATTCGCGGGTGCCGCACATCGAAGTTCGCCTGCTCAAAATGCCGCACCATCGTGTCGTTTGCACCATGCCACTCCCAGTGGCCCACAAGGCTTGAAAGCCGCGCAATTGTATCTTCCTCAAAGCCAAGCGCCTTGCCGACTTCACGCGCCGCGGAGCGCCCGCGATATGTAATCACGTTCGCGGTCATGGCCGCACCCAGCGCGCCGTACCGTTCATAGATGTACTGAATCACCTGCTCACGATGGTCGCCGGAAGGCAGGTCAAGATCAATGTCCGGCCATTCGCCGCGATTCTCACTCAGAAACCGCTCAAAGAGCAGTTCCATGCCCACCGGATCGACAGCGGTTATTTCAAGGGCGTAGCACACGGCAGAGTTTGCCGCCGAGCCGCGCCCCTGCACCAAAATTCCGTGTTGCTGGCAGTAGCGGATAATGTCCCAGACGATGAGGAAATATCCGGCAAAACCTAGTTTTGCGATGAGAGCCAGTTCATGCCGTACCTGCGTGCGCGCTTTATCGAGTAGATGCCGCTTTTCCGGTGAACCATAACGTTTACGCACGCCCTCTTCCACACGCTTTTCGAGAAAACTGCCCATCGACTCTCCATCAGGCACCGGATAGCGTGGGAACTGATAGCCCAGATTGTCGAGCGTGAATCCCAGCCGGTCACTCACAATGCGCGTATTTGCGATCGCTTCAGAAAGATCACGGAAGATCGCGGCCATTTCTCTCGCCGTTCGTAGACAGCGCGTAGAGTTTGCAGCAAGCAGGCGACCTGCCCGGTCCAGCGTCGTGTGGTGACGGATTGCGGTAAACACATCCAGGAGTTCACGGTCCTTCCCTGTGGCATAACGCGCGCCATTGGTTGCAATCACCGGCAATTGGAGACTGGATGCGATGTCAAGCGCCCTCTGATTGCGGCATTCCTCGTCTCTCAATTGGTGCCGCTGGAGTTCCACAAACACATTGCCATGCCCGTAGATTGAAGTCAGCCGCTCCACGACCCGGCGCGCTTCTTCAAATCCGCCGCGAGCTAATGCCGCCGCAAGCGGTCCTTCTTCACCTCCGGTAAGACAGATAAGTCCGTCTGAAAACTCTTCCAGGTCATCGAGCGTAGCAGCGCCTTCGGCCTTCGATGTTTCACGCATCTTGAAGCGGGTAACGAGCTGGCAAAGATTCTGATAGCCGATTTGCGATGCACAGAGAAGCACCAGACGGGATGGTTCCGGCGTGTACTGGTGCGGTAACCAGACTGGAGGGATGAGTCTGTTACCCCAGGATGAAACGGCAATCTCCGCGCCGATGTGCGCTCTTAGGCCGCGCCGAACCGCCGCTGTGTGGAACCGCGCGGCCCCATAGACGCCGTTTCTATCTGAAAGAGCTATCGCGGGCATGCCGAGTTGGGCAGCTCGCTCTATCAGCGATTCTGGCTGCGATGCACCATTCAGAAAGCTGAAGGAACTGGCCGCGTGCAATTCGATGTATTCAGGCTCAGTCATAGAACGCTTCCAGGTGCCATGTGTTCTGTGTTCTGTCATGGAGCAAGAGACAGGCTATCGATGCACCGCTTCCGTCTATCGCCAACACATCCCATTCTTCGGTTTGCCATCGGTCAACTGACCACCAGCAGCCGCTGGACCTCCAGGGGCCATACGCGACTTCAATCGCATAGCGGGTACTGCTATCGCGGAAGGCAGCCGGTCGCACACCGCACAGCACAACGCGAACCGGCATCAGCGGCCTCATTCTCCTCAATGCCAATCGTGGAGTTCCCATGCACAACGCGGACTGCCTGCTTTCAACCGTGAAGGCTTCCACACGAAAACCGTCCGCTCGATGTGTATCCTCCAGCACGGGAGAACCGACGCGATCCTCCCCAACAAGGGCTTTGAGCCGCGCAATCGTGACATCGAGACGGGATGGTTCCGGCGTCTGTGGCGAGAACAATCCAAGCTGCACCTTGTTTGACTCACCGGCCTCTGCCGAAAGAGTGAGAGCTATTACGCTGGCTCGCGGTGGATGTGCCGCAACTTCCAATTGCAACAGCTTGAGCAGGAACTTGCGGTCAACTGAAGGCAGAGCAGGATGAATCGTGCATCGATGTGTCTGCTCACCCTCCAGTTTCATGTCTGCGGTGAGCGCAGCAAGTGACAGCGCGCGGCCCGTAGCCCGTTCCACAAGACAATCAATCATGCGCGCGCATAAAAAAAGCAGCGATTGAATCTGCTCAACTGGTGACTCACATTCGCAAAATTCGGCTAACTTAAACTCTGGCTCAATGGGCTGAAACGTGTGCGCGTGGACGCCGAGAACCAGCTCCCGCCAGCTTTTTGCCTGAAGGCCAAGACGGGTTACTAAATCAACTTCATCGAGGGAGGCCAGCTCTCCCAGGGTTCGTATGCCCCACAGTGCGAGTGCCTCTGCATGACCTTCTGGCAGACTGAGCGCCTGAATCGGCAGAGCAGCCAATGCGTCCGCTTCATGTCCCTCAGGAATGATGGCGATTCCGTGCGTGGATGCGGCCAGAATACGCGTGGCGTGAAAGTTCGCGCTCACGACGACGCCAGCGCGGAAACCCGCTCCGGTGAGCATGGCACGAACGCGCTGAGCAATCGCCTCAGGTGATCCAAATAGCCGCTCCATGCCGCACTTACATCTTCAATTCGTGGTGAGAAATTCGCTGCGCATTCCAGCAGCACGGCCCGTGCGGATGCCTCGCTTTTCACAGAGCGCGGCCACAATCGCAGGCCGGGAATTGCTTCCGCCTCCACGCGCGTCATCTGTCGCACAGCGCCCTGTCTATGTGCTTGACTGTTTATTGAGCACACTGTTTCCAAGGGTGCGCAGCCTTCCAGCACAGCCACTGGGTGCGCGCGTAGCTCAGGATGCAAACGTAGGAGAGACTGCGCCGGAAACTCCGCCGCATGGATGCACGCATACAGCTCCCCGCTCATGCGCGCCTCGCTGAGTCCCAGGAGCCGCTTGCCGACCAAGTGGACGCAGGCGGCTTCCGGTTGCTCGACAAGCCATGAGCAAAACGCTGCCGCTGCCGTCGCACGGAGAACCGGAAACCGTTCAGAACGGTCGCAGCCTCTGTGGTTCTGCTTTCCCGCTCGCATTCGAGCACCACCGCTGCGCTCGATTGCGCATAAGCCATCCGCCCCAGCACAACAAGCGAGGCCCGCGAACGCTGTGCCGCCTGCCGAAACCGGAACCACGTTGCCAGCGGTATACGGTTCGCATGTTCTGCCGCCACGCTGCCCAGGTCAAGCACGATGGCCGCAAAGCCCGCTGCCTGCAAGATCAAGTCCACGGCCTTCAGTGCCTGATCGAGCCGTGCCCAATGTTTCCGGTTCGCCGCTCTGTCCGCATCCTTGCAACGGACCCAGAGCAATTGCCGCAGCGAAACGCCGCTTGCGGCGGCAGATTCCGGGTCCAGCGCGTCGTTTACATCCACCCATGCACATACCTTCCCCTCGTGCGTCTGCTGCGCCAAAAACGAAAGCGCAAGGCTGGTGCGCCCGGAAGACTCCGGCCCGGTAACTTCGCTGATGGCTCCCACGGGCAGGCCACCGTCCAGCAACGCATTCACGGACGGAATACCGCAGCCCGCAACCTCGTAGATCGTTTGTGGTTGAGGAGTTAGCGCCGCAGGAAAGCGGCTTGCCAGCGTGTGTTCAATCTCAAATCGGAGTGCGGCGGCGGTCTGCATGGGTTGATCCTGCTTCGTCTATATTCGTCTTTTGTTCGCCTATATTCGCTCCAAAGACCTCCTTTTGTCAATTGGCCCATCCGCACGCGTTATGCTGTCTCAACCATGTGCGGACGCTATACCCGCTTCGCCGCAACGGAGCTGATCTACAAACATTTCGGCATTCGTTTACCCAGACCGGAGTCACCCAGCGCGGATCCGCCGCCGTCGTGGAACGTTGCTCCGCAGACTATGCAGCCCGTTATCCGGCTCAATCCCGACACCGGCGAACGCGAGATGGTTCTGATGCGATGGGGCCTGGTACCGTTCTTTGCGCAGAGTCCTGTCTTCAATTACTCGACTATCAACGCAAGGGCCGAAACGCTGCTCACCAAACCAGCATTCCGCGAACCCTTCCGCCGCCGCCGCTGCCTGGTTCCAATCAACTCTTATTTTGAATGGCAAGCCCTTGACCCGAAGAAGAAGACCAAACAGGTATGGGCCATCGGACTGAAATCGGGCGAGGCATTCGCGCTGGGCGGCATCTGGGAACGATGGGTGAGCAAGGACAAGCAGGTTGAACTTGAGAGCTACAGTATTGTCACTACAGAACCGAACGAAATGCTCGCTCCGCTCCATGACCGGATGCCGCTGATTCTTGCACCACATGATTACCCGCGATGGTTGGAACCAGGCGACCCGCAGAGGCCGCCTGTTGACCTGCTCAGGCCCTTCGATGCTGACCTTATGAAAATCTGGCGCGTCAAGCCGGACGTGGGCAATGTGCGAAATAATCGCCCCGATTTGATCGACCCGTTCGATCCCCCCACCGACCCGAGTAATCCACCCCTTCCTTTTTGAATATGCCCATTAGTCCCGGCCAAAAAAGGAGAACAATTCTCTACTGTTGAGCCGTTAAAGGTGGTCAAAGCCATTTCGATCCCGATGGTCCGGACAACTAAGCCGATTCCCTGCTCCTGCCAACATTGCACGAATCAAAGACTGCGGTATGTGCGGACGGACCTGGCGGCGCAGGTCGCAAGCGACCCCCACCCCTTTGCGCACGCTGCCTGGTATTCCTCTCGCCGTGTACTGTGCGCGGCGCTGTGGCCCGGCTTGGTGCTCTGTATGGTGGGTAGTTTCCGGTCCGCATTCCCCATTATTTTGCGATTCACTCCCCATGCCCGCGCCTGCGATGCGGCTATCCACTGCCAGCTCGCACCATCCGGTTGCCCCCCAAGCGCCGCTCCCGTGGGGGTACAT
>JAJXXG010001154.1 GCA_021781255.1 Acidobacteriota bacterium | reverse complement strand
TGATGCAATTCGCAATCCAGCGCGCATCCGCGCTTATCCCGACCTTGGATCGATCGAGCTTCGTGCGGCACTGGCGAATTACGCTGGCGTTCCCAGCAGCAATGTGCTGGCTGCGAACGGCACGATCCCACTGCTCTCGGCGACCCTCCGCGCCCTCGACGCGCGGAGGTGCATGTTGCCTGTCCCTGCATTCGGTGAGTATCGCCGCACGCTAGACCGTGAGGGAGTAACGGCGGAGCCATATCGTCTCGCAGGCGAATCGATGTGTCATCTCGAAGTAGAGGATTTGTTGGCGAGTTGCACCCGGCGGGAATGCGATACGCTTATCCTGACAAATCCGCATAACCCCACTGGGACAATGCTTGAGCGTACGGAACTGCAGGCGTTAGTACGGAAGGCGGAGGCCTGGGGAATTCGTATTCTTCTCGATGAAGCATTCATCGATTTCGTTCCCGATGAAAGCATTTCTGCGCAGGTACTGCAATCGAGCAATCTGTTCGTCTTTCGCACCGTCACAAAGTTCTTCGCGATGGCGGGATTGCGCGTCGCGTATATGGTTGCACCGATGCAGTTCGTGTCAACGATTGCAGGTCGACTGGATCCATGGGCGATCTCAACCCTTGCTTCACTCGCGGCAATCGCCGCTGTGAGTGATACTGAGTACACCGCGGCGACAATTGCAGCCAATCAGCGCGAGCGAGAGATACTGAGTGCTGAACTTGCTGCGCAAGGGCTGGCGGTATATGCAAGCCAAGCGAATTTTCTATTTTTCCGCCTTGGCAATGCGCAGCGGAACCGGAATGTATGGCAACGGCTCATCCTTGAGCATGGAATCGTGATACGCAGCTGCGCCACCTTCGAAGCGCTCGACGAAACGTATTTTCGTGTTGCGGTGCGCGGAAGAGAAGACAATCGGCGCCTCGTACAGGCGCTATATGCCGTATTGAAATGATGGCTGAAAACTGTGGAGACCGTTTCGATGCATCCGACATATGCAGACAAATCCAAGGCGTTTCCTTCCCGGATCGTATGCCTCTCCGATGAGGCGAGCGAATTGTTGTATTTGCTCGGCGAGCAGGATCGGATCGCAGGTGTATCCGGATTCTCCCGCCGGCCACCGGAAGTGAGGAACAAACCACGGGTTTCGACATTCCGCGATGCGAACTTTGAGGCCATCGAAAAAATCGATCCAGATCTAATCATCACCTATTCCGATGTGCAGGCTGAAATCACGAAAGAGGCCGTCCATCGCGGCCTTCCGGTGCTCAATTTCAATCAGAGGAGCGTATCGGAAGTCTTCGAGTTCATTGAGCTGCTTGCACGGGTGGTAAAGCAGGAGGAACGAGGGAGAACGCTGATCGCGGCATACCAGTCGGAACTGGAAAAGATTGCCCAGGCGGCTGACGCTTTCGGATGGAGACCGCGCGTGTTCTTCGAGGAATGGAATGAACCGCTCATCAGCGGGATCGAATGGGTTGAGGAACTCATTGAAATTGCCGGCGGAGAGCCAATTTTCCCGGAACTGTGGAAGGCCAGAAAAGCGAAGGACCGGATTGTCCAACCCGAGCAGATCATCGAACGAAACCCGGATGTAATCATTGCCTCGTGGTGCGGGATGAAAGTCGACTCGAAGGCTATCCGTTCCCGACCCGGTTGGGAGGCGATTTCAGCAGTCCGCAATGGCCATGTATACGAAATACCATCGTCCCAGATCCTTCAGCCTGGCCCCGCAGCGTTGACAGAAGGAATCCGTGAGTTGCACCGCATTCTTCGGGGTGTTACGTTGCAGGAATATTCAACGGGACCCCGTACATCTGAAGAACTCAAGCCAGCCGCCGGCACGTCGAAGACCAGATGAAAGTTCGCGTTCCATATGCGCTTGTCATCTATGCCGGACAACAGGTCCGGAAAGTTGAGTTCACCGATCGAAGGCGGCAATGGCTGCTCCAGACGATTCACGAGCTCGAAGCTGCGCGGGCGCGACTGAAGGCGAACCGAAACCACGATCATCGCGGCCGATGTGCCGGCTGTGGAGTTCGATCCCAGTGTGATCAGGCGCTCCTTTGAGAGCCTCTCGTATCCTCCAGATATTCCCCGCGCTCAAAGGCCTCAGCTTCGCGCTTGCTTTCGCGCGTCCGAAGGAGCTCGGCATGCTTGGGCGCAAAGACAAATTCCTCAAGGAACCGGATTCGGTTCGGCGATGACCGGCGCGTGACCAGCAGATTGCGATGTTCCTTGCAGAATTTCCGCAGAGCGTCGAACTCGATGAGATAGCTCACGACACCCGTTCTCGATTCTCTTCGTACCGCTTTGAGCAGCCCCATTTCGATCCACCGGGTCGCCTGGCTGCGTCTGATGCGCAGGTGCTTGCAGACCTCGCGCAGGCTCAGCGCGTCAGTGCTGAGGTGCGTGTGTTCCTGGCGATAAAGCAAGTTGTAGAGGCTCTTCGAGTTGCAACCGAATCGAAGCGCCGCGGCTTGGACGCCGTGGTCGGAGATGTATTCAACCAGTTCGTCGGTCCTATTCGGATCGAAAGTGTGCCGGGACACAGACCCAGGCCGCGGGATCCCGTGGCTGGTCATAAAGTCCCAGCAAGCGCGCTTGTCTCTCCCGGTCAGAGCGGCCAGCTCTTCGCAAATCGCGACCGGATGTTTCTTTTGGCGCATAATCTCGAACGCTTCTGGCGGAAATCGCCTCCATGGTCGGCGTTTCGGATTGGGATCGATGGGGGAAGAAGAAGGCATACCTCACCTCTGTCTCCATATACACACAACTCGTCGAAAAGGAAGAGAGGGATAGCACTTTTTCTCTAACGTTCTGTTTCAACCTGGTGCAGGCAGAGAAGACTACAAAGATAGATGCGATGTGGAAAACTGGCCCTCTATTTCTATAAGGCATTTTGTTGATGCCTTTGGTGCACGTGTAACGAAATTTTTATCAATTCCTCTTGACGTGTCCCTTCTATGACGACGTCCCTCACCGCGCGGGCAAGGGCCAAATCGCCCTTCTCTGCGCCGGTCTGTCTTTCGGAAACGCGATGATCAGGCTAGAATCGACGCATCATCGTGGGCTTTGGCCCGTTCTTCGTCTTGAACCAAGCAGTGACAGCCAGTAATGAAGAGTTGCTATGGATTCCCGGCCATCCCTCCCCGCCGGCGATTACTGGTACCTGGGCTCGCCTGATCCGGCGATCGATCAGTTGTTTCGGCGGGCGTGCGGCCTTGCGTGGCCGTACGCCGTCTATTGTGCAAAGCATTATCACAGCGATCCCGATTTCGCCTACGACCTGATGGATGCGGCGGTTCAGAATGCGGAGCGGTATTACGAGCGCTTCGATGGCAAGCGCACGGCGCTGCAACTCTCTTACCGAATCATCAGCGTCATCAAGCGGCTGTCAAAACAACGAGCCAGCAGAGGCGAAATCGCGGTCGGTTCGCTTTCCGAACTGGAACTGCTCGCGCGAAGCTTTGCGGCCAAACCTGAAATCGAGCAGGACGCGTTCATCCGTCAGGCTCTTGATCGCATGACCCCTCGCACCCGACGAATTGTCCGCTGGCGGGTCGCCGGGCACACCTGGCGGCAGATCGCGGACGAACTCGGCGCCGACCACATCACCATATGGAGACAGGCAAAGAAAGAAATTCTTGGACTCCTCGAAGTCAAATCTGATACCCCTGATGCGGAAGAACGAGGTGAGAAAGATTAAGGGGAATATCAATCCCGAGCAATGGTTTGTTGAACAGTTGCGCACCTATACGCAACGACAGCCGCGGAGCGAAAGCACTCCGGAATGCCCCGACGAATCCTTCCTGCGCGAATATGCGGCAAAACCGGGGTCCTTCTCTCTCTCGGATTCCCGCGTGCAACATGTGACCTCCTGCGGCCATTGCCTGCCAGCTCTGCTTGACTTCCGCTCGGCCGCCGCCGTCCGTCGGCCGGGTCCTCCGCGCTTGGCCGCCATCGCTGCCCTGTGCGCCGCATGCATCATTATCGGATTTGTTGTTGCCAAATACTGGAATCGCCAAAACCCCATCGCCCCGAATCCGCCAACCAACCAGCAGGCGTCCGCCGCTATCGATCGAACGCTCGATCTCACTAACTATGGAACCTTTCGCGGAGCCGAAGAGCAGCCGCCAAAGTCCCCACTCAAGCTTCCCGCGGCCCTGCTGCACGTCAATCTGATCCTGCCGCGCTTCAGCGAAACCGGACTGTACACCATCATCGTCGTAGCGGGCCGCGAAGGTACGAACCGCATCGCCTATGCCACAGGAACCGCCAGTATTGCCAGCAATCTGACCAAGCTGACCGTGACCCTCGATCTGCGCCGGGCCAAGCCCGGAAGTTATGTTCTCCTCACTGAGCTGAGCGGGCAGGATGACTGGTACTCCTATCCGCTCCGAATTGAGTGATCCGAGCGACGCCGGGATCGAGCCCCGGAATCACCCGAGGCGCCTGCAAAGCGGAGTCGATCAAACCTCGATGAGCGACTCGATTTGGCGCTCGTTGACGAGCCGACGAAGATCGTTGGACCGAAGCCCGTATTACCGGGAGGTATTCCCAATCTGAACGCAAATTGCTCGGATTGAGTGAATTATCCAAACTTGGAAATTGATATAGTCCCGCCCGAACGGTTAGCTCCTGCGAGGCAACTGGCTGGTCGACCGAAAGCCAAATCCCGACATCCAGTTCACCAGCCGATCGGCAACAGCGCGTCCTGCGTCCTGCCTCTGTGTACGCTCTCGCACGGTGACACCGACCCTGCGCATCCAGTCCAGTTCATCTTCGTCCATTTTGCCGCGATCCAGCGCCTCGATGGCTCCGTCGAGTTCTGCCGCGGTCTTCGCACCTTGCCAGCATGCATCTATAAAAGGATTCGACAGCACGAAGCGATAGCAGTCGGTCGCCGTGGGTAACCGCTCCCCCGCCGGAACCAGCTTTGGGTTCATCAGCTCCCCCCAGCTTGTGGACGTGTACGTCACAATGCCGGGGCGCTCTGTCTCAAGAAAAGGAAACACATCGCGTTCCGCGCCGGGATGCGCCGCGTTATACCGGATCATGAGCAGCTGCACCCGAGGATCCTGGGCCAGTACAGGAAACGTCGGCCGATTATGACAGGAGATCATCACATACCGTGCGCACCCACGCCGCACCAGCTCCGCTGCGGCATCCATGAACCGCTCCGGCGGCGACAGATTCCACCAGCCCAGCAGCAGAACATCGGTGTAGTCAAACGCGAGTGTCCGCAGCCCGTTCTCGATCGAACGCGTCATCTTCTCGGGCGACCGGGAATACGACTGAATGACCGTGACTATCTTCTCGCGGTGCGTCGCTCCCAGTCGCTTCAGGACCGCTCCAAAATCGCCCGAGCGCGGCAGAATGGGAGCATACTTCGCTCCCCAGTAGAAAAAATTCAGGCCTCGCTCGAAGGCGCGCTCTACGCCCTTTCCCTCGATGCCGTACGAAGCTGCGAGGCCGATCGGGACCACTCGTAGCTCCGTCTTTCCAAGTTGGACCGGATTCCAGAAACCACCCATTGTGCCCTCTCCTCGCCATGCACTGTGCGGCGGTTGCCTTTTGTACCCTGATCAGAGTGCTGTTCTCTGAACGCTCACAGAATACTCCTGCTCGGATAAAGCCCCTCGGGTAAAAGACCCATCATCGGTCCTTGTCAGGCGCAATCGTCGCTTTCACAACTGATGGTCAGATCATCTTTGGGCTGTCCATCGATGACTAAGTATCAGACAGGCCAAAGTTGATGAACTCGCGGAAAGGGCTTGGCACTCATCCAGCCAGAAGTCAGGTCCGAAGCAAGCCCGCGCAGGAATTCCTTTTTATGCATCCGCCCTCCCCTCCTGCAGTGGTGCAGTGCGGTCGAAACTCTCGACCAAAGCCGACCAGTATTCAAGCCGCCGCTGGCAGCGGGAGCAGATTGCCAGATGCTTGGCCCGCTCCGTCAGGAAGAGCTTGCGCACATCAAAAGCAAATGCGCGGATCTCATCGTCCGTG
>JAJXXG010000475.1 GCA_021781255.1 Acidobacteriota bacterium | reverse complement strand
TGAAGGAGCTGATGGAAAATCAGAATTCCATCATCTTCATTGATGAGCTGCATACACTCGTCGGAGCAGGCTCGGCCGAGGGCTCGCTCGACGCGGCCAACATCCTCAAGCCCGCTCTCTCGCGCGGCGAAATCCAGTGCATCGGCGCCACCACCCCGGCCGAGTACCGCAAGTCGATTGAGAAGGATCGCTCCCTGGAGCGCCGCTTCCAGGCCGTCAAGGTGCCGCCGCCCAATGAGACGGACGCGATCAAAATCATCATGGGCATCAAGGACCGCTACGAGAAATTCCACGCCGTCAGCTACACCGACGACGCGGTCGAGTTCGCTGTCTCTCACTCGAATCGCTACATCCCTGACCGCTTCCTGCCCGACAAGGCCATCGATCTCATCGACGAGGCCGGCGCCCGCGTCAAGCTGCGCCAGACCTCGCTGCCCGAGGAGATTACCGAGGTCCAGAAGCGCATCAAGTTCATCGTGCACCGCATGGACTCGGCCATCGCCAACCACGAGTTTGAGAAGGCGCGCTTCTACTCCGATGAAGAGCGCAAGGAGCGCGAAAACCTGCGCGCCCTGCGCGACAAGTACCACCTCGACGACTCCGCCGCGGGCATCGTCGGCCGCGAGGATATCGAAGATGTGGTCAGCCGCTGGACCGGCGTTCCCGTCACCAGCATCAAGGAAGAGGAGACGCAAAAGCTGTTGCGCGTGGAAGAAGAGCTCCACAAGCGCGTCATCTCGCAGGACAAGGCCATCAGCGCGCTGGCGCGAGCTATTCGCCGCTCCCGCGCCGGCCTCAAGTCACCCAACCGGCCCATCGGCAGCTTCCTGTTTCTGGGCCCAACCGGCGTGGGCAAAACGGAGATGGCCCGCACCCTGGCCCAGTTCCTCTTCGGGTCAGACAAGTCGCTGATCCGCTTCGATATGTCGGAGTTCATGGAGAAGCACTCCGTCTCCAAGCTCATCGGTTCGCCTCCGGGATACGTGGGCTACGAGGAGGGCGGCCAGCTCACTGAGCGCGTCAAGCGTTCGCCCTACTCCGTGGTCCTGCTCGACGAAATCGAGAAGGCGCATCCGGATGTCTTCAACCTGCTGCTCCAGGTCTTTGAAGATGGTCAACTGACCGACGGCCTTGGCAATACCGTCGACTTCAAGAACACCATCCTCATCATGACCTCGAACATCGGCGCCCGCCACCTGCAGAAAAAGCAGGGGCTGGGCTTCCAGAGCGAGCGCGAAGACCTGGTCACGGAAAAGGTCGAGGAGCTGGTGAAGAACGAGGTGAAGAAGACCTTCAACCCCGAGTTCCTCAACCGCCTCGATGAGGTCATCCTCTTCCAGTCGCTCTCCGATGCCGATCTGATCCAGATCGTCGAATTGCTCGTGCAGCAGCTCAACGCCAATCTGGCGCAGAAGGCCATCACCATCTCCGTCACGGAAGAGGCTAAGAAGTGGATCCTCGAGAAGACCCTCGTCGATCGCAGCTACGGGGCGCGTCCTCTGCGCCGCGCCCTGCAGCGCTACGTTGAAGACCCCTTGTCGGAGGCGCTCATCGCCGGTCAAATCACCGCGCGGCCTGCCTTCCTTGAGGTCTACCTCGAAGGCAACCAGCTCTACTATCGCCCGGTCAGCGCGGATGAAGGCACGGGAGAAGAAAAGCCGGCAGGCATCCTGCTATACAGCAACTAAATCTGCACCAGTCCGCAATAGAATCACAGCCCTCGGCATCGCCGGGGGCTGTTCTTTTTCAGGAGAAATTTCGCATGTATCCTGCCCAACAGAAACACGAGCCAGCGCGGAACGCGGCGCGATTGCGGCGAGGCCGCGACGCGGTCCTAGTCGAAGACCACCGTCTTGTTTCCGTAGCACAGGATGCGCCGGTCAAGGTGCCAGCGCACCGCGCGCGAGAGCACCAGCCGCTCCAGGTCCCGGCCGCGCGCAATCAGGTCTTCCACCTGGTCGCGGTGCGAGATGCGCGCCACATCCTGTTCGATAATGGGCCCGTCATCCAGCACCTCGGTCACGTAGTGGCTTGTGGCGCCAATCAGCTTTACACCACGGGCGTGGGCTGCGTGATACGGCCGCGCTCCCGTGAACGCCGGCAGAAACGAGTGGTGCACGTTGATGATGCGCGCCGGATACCGCTCCACAAATCCCGGAGAAAGAATCTGCATGTAGCGCGCCAGTACCACCAGATCAATCTCGTGCCTGGCCAGCAGCTCCAGCTGGCGTGCCTCCGCCTCGCCGCGCGTTGCCGCCGTTACGGGAATATGCTCGAACGGAATGCAGTAGAACGCGGCCAATGTCTCCACCGCGCGATGGTTGGAGACAATCAGCGGAATCTCGCAGTCCATCTCTCCGGCCCGCCAGCGGTACAGCAGGTCTGCCATGCAGTGCAGATACTGCGAGCAGAACAGCGCCGCGCGCGGGCGTCGTGCAGCGACGCTCAACTGCCAGCGCATGTTCAGCTCCGCGGCCAGCGGTGCAAACGCATCGGTGAAGCCCTTCAGGTCAAAGGCAGGGGCGCCATCCGTCCCGTTCAGCGCAAACTCCACGCGCATGAAAAAGAGCCCCAGGTCATGGTCCTGGTGCTGATCGGCGTGCAGAATGTTGGCGCCGCGCTCAAACAGCAACCCCGAGACGCGGGCCACGAGCCCTTTGCGATCCGGACAATCAATAAGCAGAACAGCCGAGTCTTTCATCCTTCTTTCAGATTAAGCGATGGGGATGGCCTCTGGCCTCGTGGCAAAAAAGACGCCGGGGCAAGTTCGCCCCGGCGATGCGCGTGCAACGCATGGAAACCTGATGCAACCTTCCTCTCCGCAAAGTGCCGGAAAATCTCAACTACAGGCGCTCAACTGTTGCCGCAGGTCGCCGGCCAGCTCCGCCACCACGCGCAGCCGGGCAGCCACCGCAGCCGGAACCTCGCCTTTGAGCGCGAGCTGTGCGTGCAACAGCAGGCCGGAGACCGTGGACATCAGCCCGGACTCCAGTGCCGCCGCCGCCGCGCGATGCGCCAGTGCCTGCTCGCGCCGCCGCCGCTGCAGCGCCGCACGAATCTCGCGTGCCATCCGCTCGGCACTGCACAGCGCAAAGTTAATCTGCAACGGAATCGCCAGCCCGGCCTGCTCCCACACGGCATCTGCTGCGGCTGGATCGCACCGCGTCATGGTCTCGTCCACCACCATCACGGCAAACTCGCGCTTGCGCAGCAGGGCTACCGCCGCACGGCGGTTTTCCGCCACCTCCACTTCCATCTCCAGTTGCGCGGCCAGAGCCGCGGCGCAGGTTTTCGCTTCCTCCATCCCGGTGACCATCAGAATGCTCATATCCAATCCCTTCCTTGCAAACCGGCCTCCACCATGCCGGATGTTGTTCCCGTGCGCACGCAGCTCTTCTCTATAGATCGGCTGACGCGAGCAGTGCTTTACCGCGGCGTTCGCTATTCTTCCTGCAGCGGATCGTCGATGCCGTATTCCTTCAGCTTGCGATAGAGGGTGGTCTTGCCGATGCCGAGCAGCCTGGCTGCCTGCAGTTTGTCGCCGTTCAGCATGCGAATGGCGCCTAGAATCGCCTGCTTTTCCATCTCGGCCAGCGGAGTAACCTGTGCCGCTGCTTCCGGCGACTCCGGTCCGGCGGTCGCGGCGGCCTCCCGGTGCGCCGCCAGCCCCTGCTGCTGCAGTTGTGTCGGCAGGTCCCCCAGGTGCAGCACCGGCCCGGACGACAGCGCGCAGGCGCGCTCGACGGCATTCTCCAGCTCGCGCACATTGCCGGGCCAGTCGTGCCGCATCATCGTGCGCAGCGCCTCGTCGCTCAGCGTGTACTTGGTGCCATGCTCCCGGCTGATGCGATCCAAAAAGTGCGCCGCCAGCAGCGGAATGTCTTCCCGGCGATTCCGCAGGGCGGGCAACCGCAGATTCACCACGTTCAGGCGGTAGAAGAGGTCCTTGCGAAAGGTTCCCTTGTCCACCATCGCCGCCAGGTCCCGATTGGTCGCGGCCACAATGCGGGCTTTCATCGGCACCCGGTGCGTGGCGCCCACCGGGCGGACTTCCTTCTCCTGCAGCGCCCGCAGCAGCTTCGATTGCAGGTCCAGCGAGAGCTCGCCAATCTCATCCAGAAAGACGGTGCCATCCTCGGCCGCCACCAGCAGGCCGTCCTTGGAGCGATTGGCGCCCGTAAAGGCGCCCTTCACGTAGCCAAAGAGTTCGCATTCAATCAGGCTTGGCACCAGCGAGCCGCAGTCCACCGGCAGAAAGGGCCTGTGCGCGTTGGGGCCGCTGGCATGAATGGTGCGCGCCACCAGCTCCTTGCCGGTGCCGCTCTCGCCCAGCACCAGCACCGGGTGGGTGCTCTGGCTGACCTTCGACAGGATGCGATACAGCTTCTCCATCTCCAGCGAGCGGCCAATCATAGCGCCCAGCCCCTGCGAAAGGCGCATTCGTTCCCGCAGCTGGCGGCTGGCCATGTCTGTTGTGCGGCTGGCGGAGGCCCGTTCCAGCACGGTGGAGAGCTCGTCCATGGCGAAGGGCTTCATCAGGTAGTCCGAGGCACCGCAGCGCATGGCCTCCACGGCTACGTTCACCGTAGCGGCCCCGGTCATGGCAATTACGGCAAGCTGGGGATACAGCAGCTTGACCTCGGAGATCAGCTCCAGGCCGCGGCCGTTGCCAGCCGTCAGGTTCAGCAGCAGGATGTCGGCAGCGCGACCGTGCAGCAGGCTGCGCGCCTGCGCCATGTCGCCCGTTCCCTCCACGGCAAACCCCAATCCCTCCGCAATCTCGGCGCAGGCAGAGCGCACCGTTGCGTCCGCATCCACCACCAGCAGGTGCAGCTTCGGTGCGGGCTCAGCGGCTTGGAGGACAGGTTCCATGATCCGGTTGGAAAAAACTGTTTCGAGCATTGTATTCGCCTCATGCATGGTGAAATCAATTCAATGGTCTGCAACGAGCCGTGTGCATTCCGGCACGCGCCTCAGGGGTGCCCCCGCTGAGCGTCCCGGGAGGAGCTTCGCGCCGCGGCGATTCCGCCTGCCGGCATTGAGAGCGCCGCTGTCGACTTTCGTTGCGCTGGGTTGCTTGGTCCTGTTTCGGTCATCTTCGCCACCCTTGTCCTTGTCTCGTATCCGGGTCCCGTATCGGGCTTGCTGTCGTCTTCTGATACACGTGGCGTGCCAAACTTGCACTGCGGCGAGAACTCGCGCTATTTCATGCACTTAAGCAGAAAGCCGGGCGGGGATGAGGGGCGTCGACAAGAAGGGCGCAGTCCCGAAACGGGAAAGGTGAGAGAAGTAAATAGTCTGCAAGAGGCTTGTTCTCAGGCTGTTGCGGGGGAATCCCGGGTCGATTCCCGATCTGGGCCATTCCCGTTTTGAACTGGAGCGGCAGCCGGGCGGCGAGTTCCGGGGGATTCCCATACAATCGCCCTATGCAAGTTCCTGCTTCGTTCAGTGTTTTTCGTTCCGGGGGGCGGGCCGCTGACCAGTTGCGGCCGTTGTCGCTTACGCCCGGGTTTGTGCAGACGGCCGAGGGGTCGGTACTGGTCCGGCTCGGCAATACGTGTGTGTTGACCAACGCCACCATTGAACAGGGCGTGCCGGGGTGGCTGCGCAACTCCGGCCGCGGGTGGGTTACGGCGGAGTACTCCATGCTGCCGCGCTCCACGGTGACGCGCACGCCGCGCGAGAGCGAGCGGGGAAAAATCGGGGGGCGCACGCACGAGATTCAGCGGCTGATTGGCCGCAGTTTGCGCTCGGTGGTGGATATGCAGGCTCTGGGCGAGCGCACGGTGATTCTGGACTGCGACGTGATTCAGGCGGACGGCGGAACCCGCACCGCGGCCATCACGGGAGCGGCGGTGGCGCTGGGGCTGGCGCTGAATGCGCTGGTGGCGGCGGGAACCCTGAAGCGGTCGCCGATGAAGCAACTGGTGGCGGCCACGTCGGTGGGAATCGTTGGCGGCACGCCGCTGCTGGACCTCTGCTACGAGGAGGACTCGCAGGCGGAGGTGGAC
>JAJXXG010001015.1 GCA_021781255.1 Acidobacteriota bacterium | reverse complement strand
TCAAACGGTACCACAGCGGGGGCTTACGCCGGTTGGGCGGATGCACGGTCTGGACCGGCTGCGGGGGCATTGGAATTTCCAGCGAAACGGGCGTATGTTGATGCTGTGCGCGAATGCCTGCCGGCCCTGACGGGCACGAAGGAGGACCACCATGACGCGTGCATACGCAGGTCTTGTCTCGCTGCTGATTTCCGGCACGTTGGGACTCGCGGCCCAGAGTGTGTACCAACCCCCGCAGGAGCAAAGTGCTGGTGTCGCGGGGATGGAATTCGTAGAGCCGGGCGCCCCGGTGAATCCCGTCACAAAGCTCTCTGGCATTGCGGAGGTGGCGGCCTGCCCCGTGGAGATGCAGGCGCGGCAGGGTAGCGGGCGAGGCTTATTGGTGGCGAAGGATCGACCCGGCCAGCGCCCCGGCCAGGATCAGACCCGCGGCGACCAGCCTTCGCAGAGAATTCATCTGATTCTGAGCCAAGGCACCGAGAAGCCGATTGTGCAGGCTCGCGTCCTTGTTCGCGGGTTCGGCGCCAAAGCGCGGATGGAGCACGCATTGTCGAGCGAAGCCGGCGCGACCAACCTGAGCCGGACGCTGGTGGTGCGGATGCGGCCCGAGGGCAAGGAGAGCGCGGCCGGCGAACTTGTGTTGCCCGGATTCACCTCAGTGCAGACGATTGAGTTGCTGGCGTTGCGCTATGACGACGGGGCGAGCTGGAATGCGGTGCCGCGGACGCCGTGCAGCGTGAAGCCAGACCTGCTGATGCTCGTCGCGGACCGATAACCGTCCTCGCCGCATTCACTGAGAACCGCCGCCGCGCATGTTAGGCTCGGGTTCGAGCGAACCTGCACCGGGCAGATTCCGCACCTGTTCACGCACCACAGATTGAACGGCCAGCCACTTGCCGCTGGAAACGAGCCTGACCCACCTGCATGCGGATTGTCTTTTTCACGGAAACCTTTGTTCCGAAAGTCGACGGCATCGTCACGACACTGTGCCAGACGGCGCGCCAACTGGTGCGGATGGGCCACGAGGTCTTGATCTTCGCGCCCGAGGGCGGCATCACGGAGTATGAAGGCGCGCGCGTGGTGGGAGTGAAAGGCCACGCACTTGCCTTCTACCCTGAGCTGCGGCTCTCGCTGCCGCGCGCCTCGATGCGGCAGATCTTGCAGGCCTTCCGGCCGGACGTGATTCACGTCGCCGAGCCGATTCTGCTGGGCATAGCCGGGCTCTACTACGCGGGTGGCGGCGATGGCGGGCCGCTCAAAACGCCGCTCGTGATCTCGTACCACACCGATCTGCCGAAGTATCTGCACTACTACCGCATGGCGTTTCTGGAGCCGTATATCTGGCCGCTGCTGCGCCTGCGCCATAACCGCGCCACGCTGAACCTCTGCCCATCCGACGTGATGGTGCAACAGCTCAGGGAGCATGGCATTGCGCGGTCCGAGCTGTGGCCGGGCGGAGTAGACACGGAACGATTCACGCCGGAGAAGCGGTCGGCGGCGATGCGCGCGCAGCTGACCGACGGCCACCCGGAAGGCCCGCTGCTGCTCTATGCCGGGCGGCTCTCGGCCGAGAAGGAGATTGAGCGGCTGAAGACCGTGCTAGCCGCTGCGCCCGAGGCGCGGCTGGCGCTGGTGGGCGGAGGGCCGCATGAGAAGGCTCTGCGAGCGTTCTTCGCAGGGATGCCGGTGCACTTTGCCGGGTTTCTGCATGGCGACGAGCTGGCCGCGGCGTTTGCCTCGTGTGACGTCTTCGTGATGCCCTCACGCACGGAGACGTTGGGGCTGGTTGTGCTGGAGGCGATGGCCTCGGGCGTGCCCGTGGTGGGCGCGCGAGCCGGCGGCATTCCGGAGATGGTGAACGACGGAGTGAACGGATTCCTCTTCGACACGGAAGAGCAGGCTGCGGAGCAGGTGACGCTGCTGCTGGGCGATGCAGGCAAGCGCGTGGCCATGGGCCAGGCGGCGATGGCGCGCGCGGCGCAGCATAGCTGGCGGGCGGCGACGGAGCAACTGCTCGCGCACTATCAGACGGCGATTACAACTCAATATGTCGGCCCGAACCTTGCGCCCCAGCCGAGCGGCGTGAAGGCGCGGACGAAGCAGGCGATGGGCCGTGCCACGCTGTTTGCGATTCGGAAGCTGCTGCCTTAGTGCCGGTTCACGCTACCGGGCGGCTTTAGCGGCTGGCGATCTGCGGCGTCAGTTCCTTGTACTCGCCGTAGTCGATGGTGAGCACCGCCGTCCCGCCGATGCGGACATGCGTCTCACTGCGGTTCTGCTCCGGAAGCCAGAAGCCGCCCATCCGCGCCGTGGTGAAGTGGATCAGAGTCTGCGAGATCCAGATCGAGGGATTCTTTGCCGGTGTGGCTTCGATCTTCACGACCGCAAAGTCGCGCGCATCCACCCACACTTTGCCCTTGTAGAGAAACTTGCTGGGCGTGATGGGCTGCACATTCAGGATGTACGCAGGGCGGCCGTCCACGGTGTCGCGACCCTCCAGCGCGAAGCGGTAGTTCGCCGGCGTCAGCTCGGTCGCGCTCTGATCTTTCTGCGCTTCGTTCTCGCTGTCCACGGCGCGCTTCAGCACCTTGTCGCAGAGAAACCGCGAGCCGCTCTGCGAGACAATGTGGAAGCTCTTGCCCGAGGCGGCGTCGTAATCCACTTCGACATCCATTTTGGCGTCCACGCTGGAGGGGAATCCGCGGTAGTGCACCGCATAGTGACGCAGTGATTCGTAGCGCTTCAGATCCTCGTTGCGCGTCAGCGTATGACTCTGCATCTGCGCCACAATCTGCGCAACTGTCGGGATCGTGGCCGGCACGGAGTCAGCCGAATCAGCGCGCGCGGCGGGGGTTGAAGCGAGGGGAAGGGCCAGGAGACACAAAGCTCCGGCCGCGAAAAGACGCATGATCCATGATAACGGACCGGGGCGCATCCATCCAACGGATTGTACGCTGGATGCGAGGCGCGCGGCGCATTCGGGTCACGTGGCGAAGCGCGAACTCAGAAGCGGAAGTACGCCCCGATCATCGGTTCCGCGGTATGGAGAAAGCTGTTTGAAGTACCGTAGTCACTCATCAGGTTCGGATCTCGATAGACGTTGCCTCGATACTGCGCACGCAGACCAAGCCGCGCAAGCAAAGGCCAATCCACGCCCGCGCCATAAACATAGACCGCGCGTGTGGAGGTGGAGGGTTGGGCTGAGGGTTGGGGAAAAGGCGGGATTCCTTCGGGCACCGTCGCCAGCACACCTGCGCCGACCACTCCAAACACGCGCAATTTCGCCAGCCTCATCGATGGAATCCAATCTGCTGAGACCTCGTGCGCATTTGCTGAGATGGGTGGGAACGCGCATCCCCCTGGCATCGGCGGGAGTAAGAAGCAGACCGCAGACGGTGAGTATTTTTGATTGGCACGGTTGAACGAGTACGTTGCCTCAAAGCCCATGAGCGGATTCACAATATGGCGCAGTTCGATCATCCCACCCGCCTGGCTCGCGGGGCTCTGCTGCTCACTACTATTGAGTTGCGCCGACCCGGAGAACGTTCCAAAGAAGCTCAGGGCAACGTCAGTCTGCGCAGGAGCTGTAGCGGCGATGGCTGCAAAGAAGAGTGCCGAAGCAAAGACGCGATGCAAATTGCGGATGCACATTCGGATCTCCTCGCACTTGTAGTTAAAGTGACCGTCAGAAGCCTTGCACTTATGGCCACTGGCACGGCGGGGTTTGAACCGCCGATATAGCGCTCCACAACATCAGAAGCGGAAGTACGCGCCGATCATGGGTTCGGCGCTATGGAGAAAGGAAGTCGACTGTATCCCACTGACCAATTCAGGTGTTTTGTAAATGTTGCCCCGGTATTGCACACGGAGGCCGATGTGCGACAACAGGCCCCAGTCGAGTCCAGCTCCATACACAAACACCGCCTTCGTCGCGCTCGTCAGACCCGTTTGACCGCTGGCGGGGACGGTGATCAGTACGCCACCCCCTGCCAGCGCGAAGGGCATCACATGGAGCATCGTACGGGAAACGATCCAGTCGCCGGAAATTTCATGAGCATTGGCTGAGATGCCTAAATTTGGGAAATTGCACCCGGGAAAATAGAAGCAGGTTACGAGGGGCGGAAGGGTCTGGTTTGCGCGGTAGTACGAGTATGTTGCGTCGTAGCCGACAAGTGGATTCACGATGTGACGCAGTTCGGCCATTCCGCCTGCTTGGTCTGCCGGGGTTAGATGAATGCCGTCGCTGGTTGTCGTTCCCGTGAAAGCTCCGAAAAGGCTCACCGCAATATCCGTCTGCGCCACCGCCGCGACAGAACCTGCAAAAACCAGACCGGCGAAGAACGCTGCCCTACAGAATCGTTGAACGCGTATGAGCATTTGCTCCCTTTCAAAAAGCGGGCTGCTAGCGCGCAATGACAAGTCACCCGCCAAGGTCGCAGTTCCGCCTCGTCAGAAGCGGAAGTACGCCCCGATCATCGGCTCGGCGGTGTGCGTGAAGCTGTTGGTGGACTGGAATGCGCCGATCAGTTCCGGTGCTTTGTAGACGTTGCCCCGATACTGCAGGCGCAAGCCGAGGTGCGGCAGCAGGCCCCAATCGAGACCCGCGCCGTAGACGAAGACGCCGGTCGTCGAGCTCTGCGGGGATGCGGGAGAGATGAAGCAGAGCGGATTCATCACATAACAGCCGAACAAGTTGGCGCTGCTGGCGGCATTCACAAGGAGTCCTCCACCTGCCAGAGCGAAGGGACGGAGGTTGGCGAGTTTGAGGGAAAAGATCCAGTCTCCGGTGATTTCGTGGGCGTTGTTTGCGACCGTTCCGGCACGGTTGATCAGGCAGTTGGTCTGGCCCGTTGGGCAGACTGGAGCGAACACTGTTCTCAGATATTGCTGGTTGGCGCGGTTGTAGGAGTACGTTGCCTCATAGCCGACGAGCGGGTTGACGATGTGGCGCAGCTCGACCATGCCGCCTGCCTGGTTCGCGGGGCTCTGGGTGACGCCGTTGCCAGTCGTCGAGCCGGTGAAGGCTCCGTAGAAGCTCAGGGCAACGTCGGTCTGTGCCGGCGCTGCGGCCGCGATCGACACCAGGAAAAAGGGCAGCATCCAGATGCGGCGCATCTTGCGCAAGTGCATCTTCCGTCACCTCGCAGGAGGGATCGGCGCGCAGCACGGAGATGGCGCGACTCCCCATCTACACGCTGTCGAAGTAGGATGCAACTTTGGCCCACGAAGGAGGCTCGCCCCTGTGACCGCCGGCACAGCGGGATGTGACGAGCCGGGGCCGGCCAGGAACGAACCACGACTACGTATCACGACCACGCGCTCAGAATCGGAAGTATGCCCCGATCATCGGCTCGGCGGTCTGGGTGAACCGGTTCGTCGACGTGTAGAGCTTCGTCAGGTCGGGCGCTTTGTAGAGATTTCCGCGGTACTGAACCCGCAGGCCGAGATGCGGCAGAAGGCCCCAGTCCAGACCGCCGCCGTAGACGAAGACGCCCTGCGTGCTGGTGCTGGTGGAGCCGCCGCTCGATGCGGGCACGTTCAGCAGCAGGCCGCCGCCGCCCAGCAGGAACGGCTTGAGATTCGCGACGCCAAACGAGACGAGCCAGTCTGCTGTAACCTCATGCGCGTTGGCCGGAACGGAGACCGGAGGGGGGCAGCCGAATGTGGGACAGGCTCCGGGGACCGGGCCGAGGGAGTAGGTCTGGTTGGCGCGGTTGTAGGAGTAGGTCACCTCATAGCCGACCAGCGGGTTGGAGATATGGCGCAACTCGAAGAGCACGCCCGCCTGATTGGAGGGACTCTGAACCGTGTTATTGCTGGTTGTCTTGCCGCTGAACGCCCCATAGAGGCTAGCAGCCACATCGTTCTCAGCCTGGGCCACTGCGCCGCACAGAAAAGCAAAAAAGACAAAAGCTAATGCCGTATACGTCCACTTCACTCGCATCATTTCCTCCGCGGCTTCTCGCCGAAGCTTGGTTGTGTATGAATGTGGGAAGTTGCCAGCACCGCGGCGCCGT
>JAJXXG010000701.1 GCA_021781255.1 Acidobacteriota bacterium | reverse complement strand
GGCCATCAACAGCGACCCCTGCGTCTCCGGAGCCGGACAGTGTGTCTCCAATGAGTTGGGCTTCATCGTGCATGGCCTTAGCAACAAGCCGTGGCACACCGTTGCAAACAACTTCTCCATCATTCCAAACTCTCCCGGCAGAACCTTCAACAGTTTCAATCAGCCCTCCATCAACTCCAGCGGGCTTGCCGTCTTCAAAGGACAGAGCAAAGGCGAATCCGGACCGGCGCTCGGCATCTTTGCGCGCGATATTTCCCAGGGCAACACCTCGCAAATCGTGCCGATCGCGGACAACCTAATGCCCGTTCCGCAGCCCAACAACACTTCCTACAACGGAGCGTTGGCCACATTCATCCAGTTTCCGTCATTTCCTCGTATCGACATTAACTCGAATACGATGGTCTTCCGCGGACAGTCACAGCCTGTCTACACCTACACCTTGCCAGGCGGCTCTGAAACCCGCCTCGGCAGCACAGGCATCTATCTCAACCAGCCAGACGGAACGCCAGTGGAGTCGGTCCCCTATGGATCACTCGTCACCGGCGCAAGCCTGCTTGGTGTGGCGCCGGGATATGGATACTTCAGCGTCCCTGATCCAGACGCTCCTTCAGGAACGCGTTACGATCAGTTCCCCGGCTCACCTGCCGTCACTTCAGGGTCAAACATCGTCTTCAAAGGCAATTACACCGTGGGTGACATCGGACAAACCGGCGTCTTCTTCCGCAATTTGAAGGAAGGCGAACAGGCGCCGATCTACCTCATCGCCAAATCCGGAACGCTTATTCCCGGCCAGGCTGAAGGTGGAACAGCAGTCTTTGGTTCCACTGCTCCTCCCAGTGCCGCTTACAGTCTGACCCAAAGCAAGGATCTGGCGGTCTTTGTCGGGCTTGACAACGAAGACGCTCCCACGATGGGCGGCATCTATTCCGCTCCTCTGCAGAATGCCCCATCTCTCACAACCCTGGTCCGCATTGGCGATCAGGTTCCCGGCGAAGCCAACGGCGTTGTCTTCAATCGTCTCGGAGAAGGTTTGTCCTTTGACGGCCGCTACCTCGCCTTCTGGGGTGCCTGGGGTTCTGAGACCAGAGAGCAGATGCTGGTCTGCGGTTCAGATGGCAACAAGGACATGATCGCCTCCTGCAATGAGCAATACCCCAATGGCTACGTCGCACAGATTCCTGTTCACCAAGGCATCTTCGTCTACGACCTGGAAGCCACGTCGAACCCGATCATTCCTCTCGCAAAGACCCCGGGAGAATTCAACGACTTCGTTTACTGGGTTTTCTCTGGCCGTCCTCCCAACACTGGCGGCGAATCCGACGGTGGAGATGTGCCAGAACCTCCACGCTGGCGCTCTTCTGCATTCCTCGCCGTGCAGGGCGCTGACCAGAAGTTCCTCGTTGCTTTCAAGGCCTCCACCGGCGTCACTGACGCCATCTATCTGGGCCATGGGCCGGAATCAACTGCACTTCTCACGGTTCTGGAAACCGCCATGCCCGGTTCATTCATCGATCCGCAACAGGCTCCCTTCGAACCCTCCGTCGTCACCGTGGGCGTTGAACGGGATGGCCTACGCGGAAACAGGCTTGTAGTCTCCTCCAGCCTCCTCAATTCGGAAACGTCCGTCAGCGGAGCTGGGATTTATGTCACGGATGTTGAGTAACCGCTCACATCCTGTGGCCGCGCTGTTTTTACCTCATCGCCCCGGTGGCGGCACATACCGCCACCGAGCTGCTGAGCGCTTCCAGAAGAGGTGATCATCATGAGATACGTCTTACATTCCTTACTTTCGTCCATTTCTTCTTCACCACGCAAAGCCGCGACTTATCTCGGACTCGCTCTTCTGGCTGTCATCGCGGCCTGCGGCGGAGGTGACAGCTCAATCACTCCTCCACAAACTCAGACCACGCCTGTTCAGGTCAACATTGGCGATGCGCCATCAGATTTGATGCTGGCCTTTACCGCAAACATCTCCTCCATCAGAGTCAATAACACTGATGGCGTTGTGGTTCTCAGCAATACTCCCACGTCTGTCGAGCTGATTCATCGTACCGGCGAGATGGAGCCGATCGCTTTCCTCACCGTTCCGCGCGGAACCTATACCGGCGCCACCGCAACCATCGCATCGTGCACCATGACTTATGTGGACCCGGAGACCAAAACTATCAAGCAAAAGACTCTCGCCGGGCCGTTCACAGCAAGCATTCCATTCAGTTCGAATGTCACGGCAGGCGCTGCGCCACTCGTCTTCAACTTCGATCTTGATCTCGAGCACTCCCTGACTATGGATGACACAGGCACCTTCCAGTTTGCTCCTGTCTTCCATTTCGCTGCCGGTTCCACAGGCAACGGCAATGGCATGTACGCACGCCAGGGCGGAGCACATCAGATGATGGGCGTCGTTGCTCAGGTCGGCTCTAATTCATTCAGCATCAATGCCCTTCAGGCCGCACATTCCTTCACCTTCCGCGTCAACACTCAGACGCAGTTTGAAGGCCGTGTCACCGCCATGCAGCAACTTGCCAAGGGAATGGGCGTCTTTGTAACCGCTACCCTGCAGTCTGACGGCACGTTCCTCGCCTCCCGAGTGCGCACCCGCATGACAGAGGGTGGAATCATGGGCGGCGGCATCGTCACGGAAGTCGTTGGCCAGCCTGCAACGGAGCTCACCCTCGTCATGCAGAGCGGAGCGGGTGCCGGCATGCTCTCTGACTATCTCGCCCAGATTGTTAATGTCACGCTCACGCCAGAGACCACGTATGAGATTGACAGCGACCGCGTAACACTCACCGGCCTGCCTTTCACTCCGGTCTTTGACGCCTCCAACGTCTATGTGGGCCAGCACGTCCTGCCCATCAGTGACACAGGCATTGTGCTCAGCACCGAAGGAGATACGACCATCGGTACCATCACGGCATCCACCGTTCGCCTGCAGGAGCAAGGCATTCGCGGAACGACGGATGTCGCGATTACCCCCGGCGCCTCCGCTTCCTTCGTACTCACGCTCTTTCCGAACTGCGCATTCACCTCCCTCACGGGAGCCACCCAGATTCTCGTCTACCAGCAGAACTCCACCAATGTGGAAGATGCCACCACCATTCCGGCAGGTGCCACACTCCGCATTCACGGGCTGCTCTTCAACAACGCTGGCCAGTGGACGCTCGTCGCCTCCACGATCGCCTCAGTTGATTCGACCAACTGAAAATCCCGGGCCGCGTGGGTTCAATCTGCGCGGCCTTCTTCTTCCAACCCGCTGTGCGCGGAAGGACAGCGCGGTCCGGCAGGCACAACCTCCTTCCCCCCCCTCCTCAGGAGGTTGTGCCTGCCTTCTCCCTAATAGGCCGGTTGTTTCGCGTCATACTCCTCGCTATCAGGCACAGGAACACGAATCGTGCCCCTCTCACCGGGCAACGCGCTTTGCAAAGCTACCGGGTCTGCAGCTCTTCATTGCTCTGCATTCACGGGTGACCCGAGTCACTGAGGCACGTCAGCCATTCAGCGCATAATGCAACCGGTAAAATTGGCAGGCATGCATCGCCTGCCGTGTGGCCAATGGGGAGGAAAGTTTCTTCGCAGGTGACGCGCTGGAATGCGTTCTTCTCCTTCGCTCCTCGGGCTCTAAAAACCCAGCCCAATCCAGAGCAGCCTCTGCTTTGGTGCTGCAGGAGGTAACGCACATGAATCGAATCGGCTATGTCATTCCAGCCATGGCATTGTCAGCCCTGCTCGCCACCGTCCCATTCGGCAACGGACAAAAGCCGAGCCAGGAGCGGGACCGCGACCAGGAGCGCACCCACCAACAGCAGCGCCAACAGGACAGGAAAGCTCAGCCCAAATCGGCGCGGCAGCAACGCCAGCAGGAAAGAAATTCCCAGGCCAAACCGGCACCGCGGCAGCAACAGAGAGAGACGCAGCGGCAACGCTCGCAGCCATCCCAACGCAACGCCGGACCACCGCGGACCTACACCCCCCAGCAGCAGCGGGACATGCAAAGGTGGCAAGAACGCCAAATGCGCCGCACTCCCCAGCAGCAACGCTCACAGCAGGTTGAGCAGCGCCGTATCTGGCAGCGCTACCGCGCCGCACATAATTGGGAAGCACAACGCCGCACCTGGCGCCAGCGTGGCGGTTACAACGGTTATCGCGTGCCCGACTACTACTTCAACAGGTATTACGGCCGCAATCACTGGTTCCGTGTCTATAACTTGCCTTTCCTCTACGTCGACGGATATCCGCGCATCCAGTATGCCGGTTACTGGTTCGTCCTTCTCGATCCTTATCCGCCGTACTGGGATCCGTACTGGTATGAAACCGACGACTGCTACATCGACTACTACATGGACGGCTATTACCTCTTCAATCTTCGCTATCCCGGCCGTCCCGGCATAGCCGTTCGTATCATCTTTTAGGGTCAGCGCCTCGCGCTGGAGGGCATACTCCCCTGTTGCCCTCCGGCGCTCCCTTCATTCCTGACATCTTGTTTCCCGCCTTGCTCGCTCGGTGTCGGTCAAGCGTCCTTTCCTCGCCCCCAACGGGCCCGTGCCGCTCGGTACTCTGGTCACCTTGGCACACGCAATGTGGGATGTACAACGGCGCCGTTTGCAGGTTTCACTGAACCATGGACCGTGCTGCGCCTGCAGCCGGCATGCCCGTGCCAACGATTGCTCCCATGTTCCCGTCACGGCCCAAGGCAACAGGAAAGTGAGGTCGACCATGAATATCCTTCGTAACGCGCAGCTCCTTTTCACCGCCGCAACCCTGCTGGCCACCACAGCCGCGCTCGGGCAAAGCTCCGCCACAAAGCAATCCACTCCCCATCGTGACGCCGCCAGCGGCATGGCAACCGGCCGCCGCATGCACAAGCCCCTCACCACCGCGCCGCAAAGCGGCAGCATGGAAAACACACGCACAAACCCCATGCATGAGGAAAAGCCCATGTCCGGCCAAAACCCACTTTACGGAAGCAAGGATAAGGCACTCCAGCCCGGCCAGCATTCCGGCAAGGCCGAGCATGAGGTCATAGAGTACAAGGACGGCGATGACCCCGTGATGCACCGCAAAGACAACACGCAGGCATCAGCCCGTAAGAGCGGCGCAGTCGTCTCAGCCGACTACAATCCCAAGGCCAGGGCCGCAGCCAGACACGCCGCGCCATACGCCAGCGGAACCACCAACCATCGCTAGCCGTTCAATTCCGCGCAGGCCCGAACACTCCTTCCGGGTCTGCGTACACCCTCGCCGGTGTACACTCTCCCCACAGCCAGGGCGCTGCCGCGCACCCCTGTTTCGAGTCTTCCTCATTGCACATGACCAGAAAGTTCACGCCCGCACAGGTTCAGCAGTCCGCTATCGTCATCGACACGCACGCTGACACCCCGCAGCGCTTCGTCGATGAGGATTTTGATCTTTCCGGCCCGCTCAAGGGGGGAAACTTCAACCTGGCCACCGCGCATAAAGGCAACCTCGACGCAGAGTTCTTCGCCATCTGGGTCGAGCCTGACAAATACAAAGGCCAATACGCCCGCCGCACCCTCATCCTCATCGATGCCGTCCGGCAACAGGTTGCGCACCATTCCGGACAAATGCTCTTCGCCACCTCGCCTGCAGGCATTCTCCACGCACATCGCAGGCGCAAGCTCGCCGTGCTCATGGGCATCGAGGGCGGCCACTCCATTGAGAATTCCCTCGCCTTAATCCGCCAGTACTACGATCTTGGCGTGCGTTACATGACGCTCACCTGGGCCAACTCCAACGGCTGGGCCGATAGCTCCGGTGACGCAGAAGATCCATCCGTGCCGCACACCAAAGACGGTCTATCCGATTTCGGAATTCAAGTAATCCGCGAGATGAACCGTCTCGGCATGATGGTCGACATCTCGCATGTCTCTGACAAGACTTTTTATCGCGTGCTGGCCGTCAGCAGTGCGCCCGTCATCGCCTCGCACTCCTGCGCACGCGCCCTCTGTAATTCCCCGCGCAACCTGACCGATGACATGCTTCGCGCCGTGGCACGCTCTGGC
>JAJXXG010001047.1 GCA_021781255.1 Acidobacteriota bacterium | reverse complement strand
TCATCGAAGTCCCACCGGAGGACGTGCGCAAGAAGGGCCGCCTGCAGCCGGGCCGCATGTTCCTGGTCGATACTGTACAGAAGCGCATCATCTCTGACGGCGAAATCAAGAAGGAACTCGCTGCGCGCCAGCCTTACGGCAAATGGCTTGAAGAGCAGCAGGTCACGCTCGAACACCTGCCCGAACCCTCACGCACCATTGCCTCTAATCCTGAAACCTTGCAGCGCCGCCTGCGCGCCTTCGGGTATAGCGAAGAGGACCTTCGCATCCTGCTTGCACCCATGGGCGCACGCGGCGAAGAGCCCATCGGCTCCATGGGCACAGACGTGCCGCTGGCCTGCCTATCTGACAAGCCGCAGCCGCTCTTCAACTACTTCAAGCAGCTTTTCGCACAGGTCACCAATCCGCCCATTGACCCAATCCGCGAAGAGTTGGTTATGTCGCTCATCAGCTACATAGGCACAGAGCGCAACATCCTGAACGAGCAGCCGGAAAACTGCCACACGCTCAAGTTGCCGCATCCGCTACTGACCAACCGCGACCTGGAAAAACTGCGCCGCGTCTCTTCCGGCGATCTGCTGGCCACCACACTCTCCACTGTCTTCCGCGCAGCGGATGGCGAGGAGGGTATGCGCCGCGCCCTTGACGAGCTCAGTAACCGCGCAGCCTTCGCCGTCTCCAATGGCTACTCGCTGATTATTCTTTCCGACCGCGCCGTCGATGCAACTTACGCGCCAATCCCCAGCCTGCTGGCCATGGCGGCCGTGCATAACCGTCTCGTGCGTGACAAGACGCGCACGCAGGTCGCGCTCATCATCGAAAGCGGTGAACCGCGTGAGGTGATGCATTTCGCGTTGCTCATCGGCTATGGCGCAAGCGCCATCAATCCGTATCTTGCATTTGAAACGCTGCACGATCTCAAGCGCCGCGGCCTGCTGCCCCACAACATCACCGGTGCGCACGCGGAGAAGAACTTCATCAAGGCGATCAACAAGGGTCTGCTCAAGACATTCTCCAAAATGGGCATCAGCACGCTGCAGAGTTATCGCGGTGCACAGGTATTTGAGGCTGTTGGTCTGAACGAGTTTTTCGTCGATCAGTACTTTGCCGGCACCGCATCACGCGTCCAGGGCGTTGGCCTTGGTGTCATCGCCAAGGAAGCGCAGATGAAGCACAGCTTCGCCTTCCAGCCGCTCACGGATTCTGAAACCGAGCTCGTGGTCGGCGGCCAGTATCAGTACCGCATCGATGGCGAGTATCACCTGCTCAATCCGCTCACCATCAGCAAGCTGCAGCACTCCGTGCGCACCAACAACGCCAAAACCTTCCAGGAATACACTGACCTGCTTGATGACCAGAACCGCAATCTGTGCACGCTGCGCGGTCTGCTCAAGCTCAAGTATCTCGACGAGCCGATCCCGCTTGAAGAGGTCGAACCCGCCAAGGAGATCGTCAAGCGCTTCACCACCGGCGCCATGAGTTTCGGCTCCATCAGCAAGGAGGCGCACGAAACTCTCGCTATCGCCATGAACCGGATCGGCGGCATGTCCAATACCGGAGAAGGCGGCGAGGACGAGGAGCGCTTCCACCGCGATGACAACGGCGATCTGCGCCGCAGCGCTGTGAAGCAGGTCGCAAGCGGCCGTTTCGGCGTCACCACCAATTACCTTGTCAACGCTGACGAGTTGCAGATCAAGATGGCCCAGGGCGCCAAGCCCGGCGAGGGCGGTCAGCTTCCCGGCCACAAGGTCGACGAAGTCATCGCCAGGACACGCCACTCCATTCCCGGCGTGGGACTCATTTCACCGCCGCCGCACCACGACATCTATTCGATCGAGGATCTCGCGCAGCTTATCTACGACCTGAAAAACGTCAATCCGCAGGCGCGCATCGCCGTCAAGCTCGTCTCTGAAGTTGGCGTTGGCACCGTTGCCGCAGGCGTCTCCAAGGCACATGCAGACGTGGTCCTCATCTCCGGTGACACCGGTGGAACCGGCGCTTCACCACTCAGCTCCATCAACTATGCAGGGCTTCCTTGGGAGCTCGGCCTCGCCGAGACGCAGCAGGTGCTGCTGCTCAACGACCTCCGCAGCCGCATCAAGGTCCAGACCGACGGCAAACTGCAAACCGGCCGCGACGTCGTCATCGCCGCACTGCTCGGCGCTGAGGAATTCGGCTTTGCCACAACGCCGCTCATCGCCATGGGCTGCATCATGATGCGCAAATGCCACCTGAACACCTGCTCTGTCGGCATCGCCACGCAGGACCCAGTATTGCGAGCGCGCTTCCAGGGCCAGCCCGAGCACGTGATCAACTTCTTCTTCTTCCTTGCGGAGCAAATCCGCCAACACATGGCGACGCTCGGCTTCCGCACCTTCAATGAAATGATCGGCCGCGTGGAAAAGATTGACGCTTCCGTTGCCGAGGAGCACTGGAAGGCCAAGGGCATTGACCTCTCGTCGATTCTCTACGTACCTACCGTGCCGTCGCGTGTAGCACGGCGTCAGGTCATCTCGCAGGATCATGGCCTGGATCAGGCGCTCGACCATGCGCTCATTGCGCAGGCCGCTCCGGCACTCGAATCAAGGACGCCCGTCACCGGCCACTTCGCCATCCGCAACGTACACCGCACCGTGGGAGGCATGCTCGGCGGCGAAATCGCCCGGCGTTACGGCTCGTCCGGACTGCCTGACGGCACTATTCACTTCAAGTTCAACGGCTCGGCCGGCCAAAGCTTCGGCGCATTCGTTCCCTCGGGCGTTACGCTCGAACTCGAGGGCGACTCGAATGATTACCTCGGCAAAGGCCTTAGTGGCGGACGCATCATCGCCTATCCGCCCAAGACCTCGCCCTTTCTGCCCGAGGAAAGCATTCTCGTCGGCAATGTGGTGCTCTACGGCGCCACAAAAGGCGAAGTCTTCCTCAACGGAATCGCCGGCGAGCGCTTCGCAGTCCGCAACTCCGGAGCAACCGCGGTTGTAGAAGGCGTGGGCGACCACGGCTGCGAGTACATGACAAACGGCACCGTTCTGGTCATCGGCTCCACGGGCCGCAACTTTGCCGCCGGCATGAGCGGTGGCCGCGCATTCGTCTATGACGATCAAGGCGACTTCTCCACGCGCCGCTGCAACAAGGCAAGTGTGGATCTGGAACCGCTTGTGAGCGAATCTGACGTCGTCGAGATCCGCGGCCTGCTGGAACGCCATCGCGATCTGACCGGAAGCCCGCGCGCAGCGTGGATTCTGGAACACTGGACCGACGCGCAGAAGTACTTCATCAAGGTTTTCCCGCATGAGTACAAACGCGTGCTCGGCGTCCCGCGCGTCGAAGAGGTTTACGTCTCTCCAATTGCAGCGTCGCCTCTGGTGACGTCTACCGAGGTGAAGCATGGGTAAGGTCACTGGTTTTCTTGAAATCGATCGCGAGCAGCCCACGCGGCGCAAACCCGAGGAACGCATCCACGACTGGTTCGAAATCTACGAGCCGTTCCCGGAAGAAAAGCAGCAGGAACAGGGAGCTCGCTGCATGGATTGCGGCGTTCCCTTCTGCCACACCGGCTGCCCGGTGAACAACCTCATCCCCGACTGGAATGACCTCGTCTACAACAGCCGCTGGGAGAGCGCGATTCGCCGCCTGCACGCGACCAACAACTTCCCTGAGTTCACTGGCCGCATTTGCCCAGCGCCGTGCGAGGCTGCCTGCGTGCTCGGCATCAATGCGCCGCCGGTCTCCATCAAGCTCATCGAAAAAAGCGTTGTGGAGCGCGCCTGGCAGGAAGGCTGGATTCAGCCCGAGCCGCCCGAGCAAAATACTGGCAAGCGCGTAGCTATCGTAGGCAGCGGACCCGCGGGCCTTGCCGCCGCGCAGCAGCTTCGGCGCGCTGGCCACTCCGTCACGGTTTATGAAAAGAACGACCGCATAGGCGGACTGCTCCGCTACGGAATCCCCAACTTCAAGCTTGAGAAGCATGTCATTGACCGCCGCCTTAACCAGATGAAGGCAGAAGGAGTCACCTTCCTCACCAACGCGCATGTCGGCGTCAACGTGCCCATTGAAGCGCTGACCGAACACTACGATGCAATCCTGCTCTGCGGCGGCTCTGAGCAGCCGCGCGACCTGAAGATTCCCGGCCGCGAACTCAAAGGGATCCACTTCGCCATGGAGTTCCTGCCCCAGCAGAATCGCCGCAACGAGGGCGACACCGTCGACGACTCCGTCGCCATCACAGCAACGGGTAAGCGCGTCCTCATCATCGGTGGCGGCGACACCGGCGCAGACTGCCTGGGCACCAGCCATCGCCAGGGCGCCATGAGCGTACATCAGTTTGAAATCATGCCCAAGCCACCCGAGTCCCGTGCAGCCTCCACACCGTGGCCGCTGTGGCCCCTGCAACTGCGCACGGAAAGCGCGCACGAGGAAGGAGGGATCCGCGACTGGAGTATCAACAGCCTGAAATTTACCGGCGACGAACACGGCAACGTGAAACAACTTCACGCCATTCGCGTAGGTCCGCCGCCCAAGTTTGAGGCTGTCGAGGGTTCGGAGTTCACCATGGATGTCGATCTTGTCCTGCTCGCCATGGGTTTCCTTGGCCCGGTGCGCAATGGCATGCTCGATCAGCTGGGAGTGGCGCTGGACCAACGGGGCAATGTGGCCACCACAGATTACATGTCCTCGGTCGACGGCATCTTCGCCGCAGGCGACATGCGTCGCGGTCAGTCGCTCGTCGTCTGGGCTATCTCGGAAGGCCGCAAAGCTGCTGCTGCAGTCGACCGCTACCTTGCTCAGAAGACCGTATCGACGCCGCTGCAACAGCACGCTCGCGCCTGACCATTCCGCAACTTTCCTATTCCACTTGTGCCCGCGATTCTCGCGGGCACAACCACTTTTGCGTCGTTTGCGAACTTGCGACTCTCCGCGACATACAGACATCTAATCCTCAGGAGCAGGCTCTTCGCATGGTTTTCGAAACCGAAAGCATCCCTTCCAGAGATGTCTACAAGCTACTGATTGGCCTAGTGGTTCCCCGCCCGATAGCACTCGTCACATCCATGGACGAGCAAGGCCGTCTGAATGCAGCGCCATTCAGCGCCTACAACTATCTCTGCACTGACCCACCCATTGTAGGCATCGGTGTTACCAACCGGCCTGACCAGCCACTCATCCCCAAGGACACTGCGCGCAACATCCGCCGCACCGGCGAGTTCGTCGTCAACGTCGTCACCGAAGATATTGCGGAGAAAATGAATATTTGCGCCACCGACTTCCCGCCCGAGCTCAGCGAAGTGGAGCTGGCCGGCTTCACCACCAAGCCCTCCACGCATGTCCGTCCGCCGCGATTGGCTGAGGCCCATGCCGCCCTCGAATGTCGTGAACACACCACTCTTGAAATCGGCCGCTCGCGCATTATCCTCGGACGCGTTGTTTCCATGTTTGTGGAAGACCGCTTCGTCGATCCTGCCGGACCCTACATCAAGTCGGACGAGATGCACGCCATCGGTCGCATGAATGGTCTCGGCAACTACGTCCGCACCCGCGACGCCGGCATGACCATTCCGCGCATCCCGTTCAAAGAATGGCTCGCGCGCAAGCGTTAATGCCTCATATTTTGTCTCGACCTTCACTCACCTGAAAGCGAATTGAGTTGGTTCCGGAAAATCGGACAGGGGTTTAAGTGGAGGTTCTGCTCTTTGGCAGCCTGGGACGGCTGAGTAGAGGAGAACAGATGAGCAGACGTCCGCGCAGGAACCATACAGCTGCTTTCAAGGCGAAGGTTGCCCTGGCCGCAGTCAAGGGCGAGAAGACGCTGGCCGAGTTGGCCGAGCAGTTCGACATTCATTCCAACCAGATCACGCAGTGGAAGAGCCAGCTTCTGGAGGGTGCCGCCGGGGTCTTCGGCGAGACCCGTGCGGAGCAGGCCGCGCCGGTTGATCTTAAGGCGCTGCATGCCAAGATCGGCGAGTTGACGCTGGAGAACGATTTTTTAGAAGGGGCGCTCACCAAGGCGGGATTGCTGAGCGTAAA
>JAJXXG010000168.1 GCA_021781255.1 Acidobacteriota bacterium | reverse complement strand
AGCAGGACCCGCAGGAAGGCAGCTATTGGGGCTATATGCCCCTGAATTTCTTTTCTCCGCATCATGAATTTGCCAGCGCCGGCAAGCCATTCGATGCGCTGAAGGAGTTTCGCACAATGGTGGGAGCCCTGCACGATGCCGGAATCGAGGTGCTGCTCGATGTTGTGTACAACCACACTGCCGAGGGCAATGAAGACGGACCTGCGTACAGCTATCGAGGAATCGACAACCCGACTTATTACCTCCTCGAACCGGACCGCCGCCGCTATCGCAACGACAGCGGAACAGGCAATACTTTGAACTCCGGAAACCCTTATGTTCGAAAGATGATCCTCGACAGCATGCGCTTCTGGCGGGAAGAAATGCACGTGGACGGATTCCGCTTCGATCTCGCCTCAATCTTCACGCGCAACGAGGACGGGTCGATTAATCTCTCCGATCCGCCCGTCATTGCTGAAATCGGCGCGAGCCCTGAACTGGAAAATCTGAGGTTAATCGCGGAGGCATGGGACCCAGCTACGTACCAATTGGGCAGGAGCTTTCCGGGAATCTCGTGGCTTCAATGGAATGGACAGTTCCGCGACGATGTGCGCGCGTTTGTGCGCGGCGACGCGGGCATGGTCCCAAAGCTGATGTCTCGGCTGTACGGAAGCTGCGACCTCTTCCCGGACGACCTCGAGAACGCGTACCGTCCGTATCAGAGCGTGAATTTCGTCACCTGCCATGATGGCTTCTGCCTCAACGATCTCGTCTCCTATGACCGGAAACACAATGAAGCTAATGGGCAGGGCAACGCTGACGGAACCGATTGCAATCTGAGCTGGAACTGCGGCTGGGAAGGCGATGAGGGCGCGCCGACTGCCGTGCTGGCGCTGCGTCAACAGCAGGTCAAGAACTGTTGCACGCTGCTTTTTCTGTCGAACGGCACGCCCATGTTTTGTGCCGGGGACGAGTTCATGAATACGCAGCGAGGAAACAACAATCCGTACAACCAGGATAACGAGGTCACCTGGTTGGATTGGGACCTCCTCAAACAGAACGAGGATGTATTCCGGTTCTTCCGCATGATGATCGCTTTCCGGAAAGCGCATCCCTCCCTCTCGCGCAGCCGTTATTGGCGTGACGATGTGCGCTGGTATGGAGTTACTGGAAAGGCCGACCTGTCCCGTGATTCGCGTTGCTTGGCATTCTTCCTGGCGGGTGCAGCTCTCAACGACGCGGACATGTACGTTATGATTAACTGCGCTTCAACCCCGATCACGTTTGCCGTCCAGCAAGGTCAGCCCAGTGAGTGGAACCGGGTGATAGACACCGGTGTTCCGTCCCCGGAAGATTGTCGCGAACCCGGCGCTGAAGTAAATCTAGACAGTTCCGAATATGCCTTGAGTCCCCGCTCGATCGTCGTTCTGCTGCGTAAATAGCATTTCAGAATTTAGGCGGTCTTTCGGTTCCTCAGGCCCATGGCCTCCTATTCCGAAAGCGGTTCTTATCGAGCTTCCCGCAGTCCAGGAACAGACCATCTCACCGTGCAGGGCCGACCGCTGTTTGTAACAGCGGTCGGCATCGGCCGCCATTACATGGGCATGCCAGCTGGCATGTCGGATTTTGCTGCGTGAATAGCGGTAACGGAGATCGTGTTGCCCTTTACGCTTCCCTCAACTTGTACATGTTTGCCTGCAAATGGCGCGATGGTCTGAGGCTTCGCGGCGAGAGTATAGACTTTGTTGCCCGCCACGAGCGCGTAGCTGGCCTTACCCTGCAGACACTCGGCGATGCACTCGGCGTCGGTTTTGCCGGGCAGCATGTGCTTTTTGCCGCACATGGTGTCGCTGATGACTCCCTCAAGGGGGTGGGAAGCGGCATGAACCTGCTGGATTGCCGGAATCATGACGGCGGTGAGGGCGAGTACGAAGAGGGGCGTTTTTCTCACAGTTTTCTCCATTAGACAAGTTGTCAAAAGCAGATGAAGCCGTGAGGAGTACCTTCTCCATCCCGGCCCACGCAACCGGCATATCCTGTTTCCGAGGCATTCACCAAAGAATGCTGGAAATCCGGTTCCGTTCCTTACCTATGCTTTGGCACGTCGGATGCCAAACGACTTCTGCAGCCGAAAGCCGATAAACCCTGCGTATCCCGCTGAAATTCGGCCTTCGATCCCTGTGCAAACCCTTCTTGGTGCCGCAAATCCGGCACCTGTTGCCGCATTTCGGGCGAGATTCTCTTGAAGTAACGACAAGTCGTGGCTTCTGCATTTGGCTGTGACCCTAGCTAGATATCGGAACAGCTTTCCAGCGCCCCGCGGTCCATGACGGTCAGGATCGCGCCGCGGACGTCCACGATTCGCCGGCGCCGAAAGTCGCTCAACACGCGGGTCACTGTCTCGCGGGACGCGCCGATACACTCGGCGATCTCCTCATGGGTAAGTGCGAGATGGATGCGGGCGCCATGGTCCGTCGTTCGTCCAGTGGCGCACCACTCCAGCAGTAACCGGCTGATCTTCGCCGAAGTGCCATGGGTGAGTCCGATGGTCCGCAGCCGGGCGCAGGCCTCGTCCTGGCCCAGGCTCAACTCGCACGCGACTGCCTTGTAGGCTTCCGGATACCGATTCAAGAAGTCTAGAAAGTCCGAGCGGCGAACCGACGCGACAGTGCACTGATACAGCGTCTCGGCTGTCATTGGATATGGATTGCCGGTGATGACAGAGGACAGTCCGAGGATCTCACCCGGCCTGGCGATGCGCAAAATGAAGCGCCTGCTGTCGCTCGAATTCGTGAAGAGCTTCACCCGGCATTCGTAAGCAATGAAGATGCTCGAAGGCCTCTGATGTTCGGCAAACAACTGCGTATTGGAAGGGCATGAAGAGAGTTCGGTGATCGAATCAAAATCTCTCAACGCCGTACTCGGCAACGATTCGAAGAATTCGCTTGTCCGCCACAATTCGCTGGCCTTGGTCATTGAAAAGTCTGTTTCGTTCATCGGAACAATTCCTCTGCACCGTTCAACGTCTGTCTCATGGCCGTTTCTATCGCAGCCTTCTTTTCGACGTACTCCTCAGAACTGATCGTGCCGGACAGTTTTCGGTTTTCTAGTACGAACATCTTCTCCCTCAGATCCCGGAGGAGAGCCACTTTCCTGGCCAGCGAAGCGTCGATTTAGGCCAAATTGGGCGGCACCATGGTGTCAGTACCTTGGGTGGCGCCAGTCCTACCGTTAAACGCTTCGCGTGGAGATCTGCGTAGCAGGAAAGCCGCGACGACAGCCATCAACGAAAACAGTCCGCTAAGAATCCACCCTTTGTATTTGGTCAGCGGGTCGGGTGTGCCGATGGGCGCACCAATACCGCCGCCGGACTGGCTGCCAGCAGCCGCGTCTGGCTCCCCTCCGGTGCCGGCCTGCGTTTCTTGCGGCATCGATCCGGAACCCGACACGGCGAAGGCCAGCGCTTTGCCGGGAACGGCGTTGCGAGCCAGAAATGTCTGGACGGTTGGGTCTTCAGGCACAGACTGTAAAGCCGTTCCGGAGGCTGCTTGAAATTTCATGCTCTTGGGCAAGAGCACACCGATGCTTTGGGCGGGCAGTGAGACGTCAGTATGGAAGGTGTACGAATTGCCCGTGTAAGGCAAGAGGTATTCGATCTGAAACAGCGTGACCTTCTCGCCCTCATCGGGTTGAATGGGAAAGTTGAAACTGTACAGCCCCTTCGCACCGCGGCGGTCGAGTTCGATGCCAGTCGATATGCCGTTCGGCCGCTGCGCCGCCGCACCTGCGATCACTGCCTCCGGCGGCAGGATTACTTCGAAGCTTCGCGGGCTCCACTGCGTGCGGGGCGGCGAACTGGCGTTGTGCACAAAGTATCTTTCAGTAACGTGGAGCTGGCCGTTTTCGGTCTCGATCTCCAATATGTCCCCCTCGATCGAAACGCTGCCAATTCTGGCGGCCACGTCGAACACGGGAATATCGCCGGAAGCGCCGCCCTGGGGAGCAGCTATAAAGTAGCCTGCGCCCTGGCGCGTGACGCGAATCAGGTGAGAACCGTTGCCCGGGAAACTCAGCGTTTAGCGCCCATTCGTGTCCGTTGTTGTGCGAGCCATTTCGCGCATTCCGGCTTCCGCGTCGACCACCGCGATTGTATCTCCGGCGGCAGGCTTGCCGGTGGTGCGGTTTGTTACCACACCGGAGATCTCGCTTGCGTAGAGCATCGCGCCCGAAAGCAAGATGCCCGCGACGGAAAAATGCAAAATGGACTCGGCAGGCTTCATCGGGCTACTGCTTCTCCAGATCGATGCTTTCGTACTCGTGGCGAGCGATCGCGGCGCGGATCTGCGCGGGGCTCTTTCCCGACCTCGTCTGTTGATAAGCGAAGAACGCCTCTTTCGCGCAGATGTCGCACGCGGTCCCGTGGAGAGTCTCGAAGCAGCTGCGGAGGCTGGTATGGCCGACAGAACGATCGCAGCGGCAATTGCAGGGAAGCTGGTAAAGCACATTTCCCACCTTGGCTGCCTGCCGGTAGACATGGACCTGCCACGGATAACGGAAATTCGGTCCGGTTAGGTCCTTGCCCGACTTAATGGGTGGCAGCGCACTGATCTTGAGCGGAGCATTGGGATGGTAGGCCGCCACGTCGTCCTGCGGGTTGGTCCATTGGGCGTAGCGCGTCGCTGCGACAGCGGCTGCTACCAAGGTGACGAACGAGCGGCGTGTGAGTTCATTTTTCACAAGAGTCTCCTTTTCCTTCTTGCGCACAGCAAAAACCGCCGGCACACTTACAACACTGTGAAGCCACAAAGGCCCTCAGCCCGGCGATACGACAGGCCTGATGGCCCAGTCTGCTCACCCCGCGTGCGAACCCGTCGTTTGATGGGCGCCTCTTCCAGACGGAACGAGTTCTCCCCCTCAGGGATCATCGCCAGACGAACCGGGGTTCGATTTCCGGTTCTGCTCATGTGCCTGGTCTCGAGCCAGACACAAAGGCGCGGATCATAGATCTCGGGCTCTCCCTGCCAGAAGTTAGGCTTGAGTCCGCACCGGATCCGAAGGTGGTCAAGCTGCAACTCGATCGTCGCCATGCCTCGCGGGAAATGCCGCCGCACATTGGCCGCGCCCACATGTAACCAGCTGATGCCTGCGCCCTTGCTTTGTGCCTCGACGATCATTGACCTGTCCTTCTCGACATCGAAATGAGAGTCCCTTGGAACACGCCGGGATACAATCAGCCTCCTCATCCTTTACCGGAGACTTTTAGAGACTGAGAGAGAACATCGCGGATCAACACCGTGATGTCACGGGCTGTTTCGGTGTGTGGAATCTCGGGGAGCGTGCAGCGAGTATCACCGGGCGCTCCCTTCTCTGATTCGGATCTCATCGGCATATTGCATTCGCCGCACATCATCTCGTTCTTCTGGATATAATGAGGGTTCTTCGACTTGTAGCAAACACGGCAGGTGGCGAGGGAGACGTGAACAACATTGTCCTGAGTACGCCGCAGGATGAACTTCACGTTTTGCCCTGAAGCATTCCCCTCGAACAGGTGCAGTTCCATTGGCTTCAGCTTCGCGGGATCGAAGTGAAGGTCCTGCCCTGCCGCAAGCACAACTGGCGGAGTATCGCTCTTCTGCGGACCTTCGCTGCGATACATCTGTATGAAGCTGATACCGATCAACGCCACGAACACTCCAAACAATGCCCATAGAGGCCAGTGGGAGTACCAATGGAGTTGCCGGGCCACGGCATGTTTCGGTTTGATTCGGGAATGTCCCATAAGTCGCCTCAATTGCCATCAAGAGCAAAGACGATGTTTGTTGTCGGTGAGCGGCGACCGTCGGGAACGAAGCGCCGCCCGGTCAATTGCATGGCGGTCAAGACCGCCGGAACGTAGTTTCGGGTTTCAAGGGGCAGCAGGCCGAGAGTACTCAGAACGGAGAACTCGTTGCTGCGGCTTCGATCGATGGCCCGCTGGAGGTTCTGCTCGCCAGCGTTATAGGCGGCAAGCGCCAGCGGCCACGATCCGAACTGGATATACAAATCTCT
>JAJXXG010000304.1 GCA_021781255.1 Acidobacteriota bacterium | reverse complement strand
TCTCCATCTTGTAGCTGCACGGGGCCGAATGATGCAGTCTCTGCCAGCGGGCGCGATGCTGAGCGTGCGTCTGGACCATCATGCCCTTGTTCCTTATCTGGGCGAGGCTTCTCTTGCTGCCATCAACGGGCCTTCGCTGTCTGTGGCCGCCGGGTCTTTTGAAGCGATAGGACAACTGGAATCAGCTCTCAATCGTGACAATATTGCCCATCGTCGCCTGCATACGTCGCACGCCTTCCATTCATCGATGATGGAGCCAATCCTCGAGCCTTTTCTTGCTGAAGTGAGCAAAATCACACTCCATGCGCCCAAGCTGCCCTACATTTCAAGCGTAACGGGCGATTGGATAACCCCTGAGCTGGCAACAGATCCGCAATACTGGGCGCGACACTTCAGACAACCAGTACAGTTCTCTGCGGGCATCTCGAAACTCCGCGAGATGGCGAATTCCATCTTGCTTGAAGTTGGGCCCGGAAATGTGTTGTCTACTCTTGCGAGACAGCATGCCTCCAAGACATCCTCCCAGGTCGTTGTCTCTTCCCTGGCGGCCAGCAACACGGACGAAAAGGAAGATGCAGTGATCCATAGCGCTCTGGGCCAACTCTGGCTGGCTGGCGCCGATATCAATTGGGACGCTTATCACACTTCGGAAAATCGCCGTCGTGTCACGCTGCCCACCTATCCCTTCGAGCGAAAGAGCTTCTGGATCGAAACATCTGAGCCTCGGTCTTCTACCCCACCACATCCTCAGACAGACAGCGCTACCGTAACAACATCCGTCGAGCCAACACCTGCACAGGAGCCGAACCAAGTGAACCTGCCTAATTCATCTGCCCAAGCCAACCACAAGCATAAACTTTGCGCCGAGGTGGGTGCTCTAATTGAGGAGATGTCCGGTCTCACCATTGCTCCGCAGGAGTACGGCGCGACCTTCCTGGATCTCGGCCTCGACTCTCTCTTCCTCACACAAGCCACGCAGTCGTTGCAGAAGAAATTTGGCGTGAAAGTCACCTTCCGCCAATTGCTCAGCGATATACCTACCATCGATGCTCTTGGTGACTTTCTCGCAGCGAATGTTCCTGCGCCTCAGGAATCTGTTCATCCACAGCAGCCAATTGCAGCGATGGTTTCCGCTCCTATGACGCAGGTGGCCCCTGCCAGCATCACACCAGGAGCGCCCGCCGAACTCCTGCAGCAGATGATGTTGCAGCAGATGGCTGCAATGAATCAGATGTTTGCGCAACAACTGGCAGCCCTGCAAGGAACCACGAGTACTGGACCCATTCAGGCGCCCGCGCCAGCCTTACAGATCGCGGTACAGCCATCGACTAACTCGCCCGCCACTACGGACAAGAGCGACAAGGAACTCAAAGGATATACGCCTTTCAAGCCGGTACAGAGAAACCTGCAAAGTGATCTCAGCCCGAAGCAGGAGGAAGGGATCAGAAAGATCGTAGGCCTCTACTGCAAACGAACGGCAAAATCGAAGGAGTTGACCCAGCACTACCGGAAAGTGCACGCAGATCCACGCGTCGTTGCCGGCTTTCGCGCACCATGGAAGGAGATGATCTACCCACTCATCACAAATCGCTCACAGGGTGCCTACCTTTGGGATGCGGACGGAAATCAGTACATTGATGTGCTCAACGGATTCGGACCTATTATGCTCGGGCACCGTCCGGATTTCATCGTTAAAGCACTTGAACAGCAGCTACAGCAAGGATTTGAGATCGGGCCACAGACGCTCCTCGCTGGCGAGGTTGCGCAGATGATCTCCGAGATGACCGGCAATGAACGCGTGACATTCTGTAACACAGGCTCTGAGGCCGTGATCGCTGCCATGCGTGTGTCCCGTACAGTCACTGGTCGCAGCAAGGTAGTTATCTTCGCAGGCGATTATCACGGCATGTTTGACGAAGTACTTATGAAGGGCTTCAAAAGGGGGGGCGAGCCACAGTCTGTGCCTGCAGCGCCTGGAATCCCTCGCGAGAAGGCCGCAAACATGGTTGTGCTCGAATATGGGGCACAGGATTCACTCGACTGGATCAGGAAGAATGCACCCGAGCTAGCAGCAGTGATAGTCGAGCCCGTACAGAGTCGTCACCCTGATCTTCAGCCAATAGATTTTCTTCGCGAACTCAGAGCCATCACAGAAGCCTCCGGAACATGCTTCGTATTTGACGAAGTCGTAACTGGCTTCCGTGCCCATCCTGGCGGTTGTCAGGCCCTCTTCAATATTCGCGCAGACCTGGCAACCTATGGCAAGGTGCTCGCCGGAGGAATGCCCATTGGCGTACTCGCAGGCAAGTCTCAGTATATGGACGCTCTGGACGGCGGCATGTGGCAGTACGGCGACGATTCTTACCCTGAGATCGGAGTAACTTTCTTCGCCGGAACATTTGTTCGCCATCCGTTGACGATGGCCGCCACAAAAGCAATGTTGCAATATCTGAAGGCTGAAGGTCCGCAGCTCCAGGAAGGACTGACCGCTCGTACTGCCTCGCTTGTAAATAGGCTGAAGCAGCTACTTGAGAGCAATGAGGTGCCGGCACACATTGAGAACTTTGCAAGTGTCTTCTACTCCAGCTTCTCCCCTGATGCGCGCTTTGGAAGTCTCTTTTATTACCTCTTGCGCGCAAAAGGTATTCATCTGCTTGAGGGCTTCCCCTGCTTTCTGACTACAGCGCACACAGACGCCGATCTTGACCGCATTGTAGCGGCCTTTGCTGAGACCATTGCAGAGATGCAAACAAGCGATCTACTACCTGCGCCGCCAGTAGACGGACCCCGCATACCTACGCGAAAGTTACAGAATGATGTCACTCCCTTTATTGCAGAGGCTCCGCTTACGGAATCGCAACGAGAAATCTGGCTCTCTGCACAGTTGAGCGACGAAGCGTCCTGCGCTTTTAATGAGTCTTTTACGCTCTATCTTGATGGCGAATTCGATCGGGCACGAATGGAACTGGCCCTGCAAAAACTGATAGAGCGCCATGATGCTCTGCGAGCGAGCATTTCTGACTCCGGCGAGAAGATGATTTTTTCGCAAAAGGTTACTCTGGCTTTACCCTACGAAGACATTTCGAGCCTAGAGCCAGCCCTTCGCGATCAACAACTGAAGGCTGCGATCGCGCTTGAAGCACGCACGCCATTCAACCTTGCGCACGCTCCACTTTTGCGTGTACGCATCTTTAAGACAGATACACTGCAGCATGCGTTGATTTTTACAGGACATCACATCGTGTGCGATGGATGGAGCATCAATGTGATGCTCGAAGAGCTGAGCAGCCTTTACACTGGCAGGGTTCTTGATCCGCAGGCCTCATTCGGAGCATATGCTCTGACGAAGTCCAAAGAACAGGAAGATGCCGCCAATTCCGAATACTGGGCAGCCCAGTTCCCCGACGTTCCAGTCCTTGATCTTCCTACGGATCGTCCTCGACCTGCAGTTAAGTCCTATCCGGGTGATACCTGCCGGATGATGATGGATGCTGCGGCGACTAAGTTAATTCGCAATGCAGGCGCGAAACAGGGTTGCACACTCTTTGTGACACTGCTCTCAGGCTTTGCTTCTCTGCTGCACCGGCTTTCAGCGCAAAGCGACATAGTGATCGGCATACCCACAGCGGGGCAATCACTGCTGGAAAACAGCATGATGGTGGGTCACGACGTAAACTTTCTCCCCATTCGCACGCAACTTGCTGATGACCTCACGGCGGCATCACTGCTCACCCAGACAAAGAAGACTCTACTCAACGCATATGAGCACCAGAACTACACCTACGGGACGCTGATTCGCAAACTGAAGCTGCATAAGGATGTCAGTCGATTGCCGCTTATCGAAGTACAGTTCAATCTGGAAAAAGTAGGCAGTAATCTCAATTTCGGGGAGCTACAAGCCAAGGTTGACTCTAATCCAAAAGCAGCTGTGAACTTTGACCTCTTCCTCAATATTGTCGAGACGCCAAATGGATTGGTTCTGGATTGCGACTTCAATACGGACCTTTTTGATCGGGAGACAGTTATCCGCTGGCTGCGTTGCTACGAAACCCTCCTGCAAGGAATTGCACAGGATTCAACCTGCTTGGTAGACGAGTTACCCATACTCCCCGTCGAGGAAGAACACCGACTAGTCCATGAGTGGAACACGACGGCATCCGACTACCCGCACGGTTGCAATGTTCATGAACTCTTTGAACATCAAGTGGAGCGCACTCCTGATGCCGTAGCCGTCCGATTCGATAATACTTATCTTACCTATGCCCAACTCGATCGCCGCGCCAATCAGCTTGCAAGCTATCTCACGGAATTAGGAATTCACCCCGGAGACCTAGTCGGCCTCCAGATGGACCGTTCCCTGGATTTGCCTGTTGCGCTACTCGGAATCTGGAAGTCAGGGGCAGCCTATGTTCCGCTCGATCCCACTTATCCGAAGGAGCGATTAGATTACATTGTGAAAGAGACATCGGTTCCTGTCCTTATCACACAGCAACGCTTCGCTGACACAATGAGCGACGCTGAGACTCAACTGGTTTTGATTGACAGTGAGTGGACTACGATCGAGCGACAGCCTGCCGAGGGGAACCACGTAAGGAGCGATGCTGAGCGCAATGCGTATGTAATGTTTACCTCTGGATCGACCGGTAAGCCGAAGGGTGTTGAGGTTACTCATCAGAACCTTGTTAATTTCCTTCTCTCGATGCAGAAAACTCCGGGGATGACATCACAGGACCGACTGCTCGCCGTTACCAGCATTTCGTTCGACATTTCAGGCTTGGAGCTGTATCTACCGCTGATCACGGGAGCAGAGGTCATCATATCCAGCCGAGAGATGGCCGCTGACGCACGTCTGATAATTCGTGCTCTCGAGAAATCGGCTATTACAATCATGCAGGCCACGCCTGCAACCTGGCGGATGATGATCGAGAGTGGGTGGAATGGCACAAAGGGAATCAAAGCCCTCTGCGGCGGCGAAGCGTTGCCACATGATCTTGCCACACAGCTCATCAGTCGAGGCGTGGAACTGTGGAATATGTATGGCCCTACGGAGACAACCATCTGGTCTGCCGTGGCTCATATCGATAAGACGGACTCCGCAATAACACTCGGAATTCCTATAGCCAACACGCAACTCTATGTACTGAGTGCCGCGGGACAGTTGCAGCCGATAGGCGTTCCTGGAGAACTCTATATTGGCGGTGACGGCGTGGCGCGCGGATACTTCAAGCGCCCCGATCTTACAAAAGAGCGTTTCGTGAAGCACAGCTTCCATGATGAAGAACAGCGTCTTTATCGCACTGGCGATCTGGTTCGCTACCGGACTGACGGACGCCTGGAATTCCTGGGAAGACTTGATCACCAAGTTAAAGTTCGCGGCTTCCGTATTGAGCTTGGCGAAATAGAGAGCTCTCTCCTACAGCATCCCAGGGTGCAACAAGCGGTGGTTATAGCGCGAGAAGATATCCCAGGGGACAAGAGACTAGCTGCCTATGTCGTGTTGACAGCAGGCGAGCAGCTGGCTGCTACTGACATGCGTCTCTGGGTCAGCCGCACCTTGCCTGACTACATGGTGCCTTCACACTTCGTTTTTCTACCTGAATTGCCGCAGACACCAAATGGCAAAGTAGACCGTAAGCGGTTGCCTGCCCCCCAGACAAACTCCGCCGCAGGGCAACACGTCCATGTGGCACCTCGTACCCCGGCTGAAGAAAAGCTTTCTCGCATTGCAGCCGAGGTGCTCAACATTAAACAAGTCAGCGTCGATCAAAGCCTCTTCGACCTGGGGGCGGATTCTATCCATCTTTTCCAGATCGTTGCGCGCGCACGATCGCAAGAAATCAATCTCACCCCACAGCAGATATTAAAGCTCCGCTCTGTTGCAGCGATTGCAGCGGAGGTCACGCAGCAGATTCCCCTATCATCAGATATGTCCAAAGCTGGAGAGCTAAAGCGTATCAATCGTGAACCGTATCGAGTGCATCTGACGAGGAACTGAAGATTGTGAAAAACATAGAAACAGAACTCCAGAGCT
>JAJXXG010000283.1 GCA_021781255.1 Acidobacteriota bacterium | reverse complement strand
GATCCATGCATAGTGCAAGCCGGAAACCACCGTCAGAATCATGGTCAAATCCAGCGCTACCAGCCGCAACGCCACTACCCACGTAGCGCCACTGATCTGGTGCAGCAGCACCACGGCAACGGCCATAACCTGCGCCAGCGTGTTAGCTTTCCCCAGAATGCTCGGACGAAACTCTCTGCGTCCCACAGCCGCATACAAGATGGCAGAAACGAAGAGAATGCCCACATCGCGGCCAAAGACGAGAGCCGTGATCCGGGCAGGAATCAGCCCCTCATAGGTGAGCACAATAAACAACGTGCTGAGGAGAAGCTTATCGGCCACCGGATCGAGATACTGCCCCAGCACCGTTCTTTGATGCAGAACCCGGGCAAGCAACCCGTCCAGCGCATCTGTGAAGCCGGCAACCAAAAAGAGAATAAAGCTGATTTCAAATCGCTTGTCCAGGATGGCTGAAACCAGAAAGGGCGCCAGACAGATTCGCAACAACGTGAGAACATTCGGCGCGGATCGAAGCGGATTGAGTCTGTCAGTCGAGTCTTCAGCCATGGCATGCAAACCGGAAACCGATGTGGCCCCCGCAACGGTGGCGGGCCGCATCATTGCCCCTCCCCCAAACCCTGTAGATCCATTATCCAGAACGCGAAGGCAAGCGCCTCTCGCACCTGGTTAACCTACAGTATTTTAACAGGATACGCCTGCTGCAACGGAATAGTACAGCAGAGCAGTCGCCCCGGCGGATTTCACAGCTTCCCCCATCTCTCTGATCCTGATAGACTACAAACAACCACGCTATAGGCGCGTAGCTCAGTTGGTTAGAGCGCTTCCTTGACACGGAAGAGGTCGTTGGTTCGAATCCAATCGTGCCTACCATATCCCCAATAAAATCAGTTGATTAGGCTTCGGACCTCTTCTTTTATTCCTCCTGATGGTGCTGAATGGTGCTGAGGATTCGCGCCCTCTTCGCCTGCCGAGAGCAGCATTTCTGCGACCCTTGCATTTGCTTCCCTCTTCTGGGAAGAGATTGCCTGCGTGTAAAGGTTAAGCGTGATCTGAGCGTTGGCGTGCCGGAGCAGTTCCTGGGCGACTTTGACATCCACTCCAAGAGAGCGCAGGTTGGTCCCCAGCGAGTGGCGGAACGTGTGCCAGCCTATGACCTTCCCTGTGATTCCAGTGCGCTTCGCAGCAGGCCGAATCACCTTCGCCAGCAAAGTATCTGGCCAGACAGGCACAACGCCGTTGTTCCGTACCGAAGGAAACAGAAAGTCGGTCTCGGCGTTGTACGCCGTGACTCGCTTCCACTCCATGAGTGCGTGCGCCACGCCAGGGTGTAAAGGAACCGGCTTCGCGCTTGCAGCCGTCTTCGTATCCCCGATCCGGCCATGAACGCACGACTTGTTGACGGCAATCTGAAGCGAATTGAAGTCAACGTCTTGCCAAGTCAGCGCAATCAGTTCGGACCGGCGCAGACCGGTTGTTCCAGCCATCTGCACCATGACGCGCTCGCGCAATGGTAGTTCATCAACCAGTCGCTTGAACTCAACTGGAGTCAGAATATCCGGGTCATGCAATCGCTTTGATGAGCAGCGCACACCCTCAATGGGGTTAGTTGGAATCATGCCGTACCGCTTTGCATGTGCAAAGACAGCAGACATGATGTTCCTGATCTTCGCCTTCGAGCCAGGCGCGTAGTCGAGTGTGCGCAACCACTGTTCTACGTCCACCGCCCGGATTCGATCCAAACGCATAGCGCCCCACTTCGGCTCAATCTGGGTTCGGAGCAAAAGTTTATATGCATAGCAGGTGGATGCGCGTTTGTCGGTGTTGCTTTCCAGTTCGTGTTTCTTGTAGTGGCTGATACCCCCATCCATGCTCCACGGTCCGGCCACCTGGGTTCGTGACTTCACGATTCGCTGCAAGGCCTACACCTCGACGCCGGCGGAGACTGTGCCTGACTCTTGGGTGATAGCGGGGTATCCCCTGCGTCGAACCAAGCGCCGCTACCTGCTGGCTGAGATCTTCCGGGTACGGCTTTCGTCCAAGCTGTCGGTCGGCGCACCAAGAAGGCTGGCGCGCGGATGGGACTGATGCGGTGGGCCATCGCCCGGGAGAAGCAGGAGCGAAGTAGAAATATGGAAGAAGAGAGACGGAAGCAGAACAGGTTTGCCTCCACGCTTGTCATTGACCCGTCGATTATCGCCGCCGTTCGGCTGGTCCGCGACTCCGATATCAGCCGGCCATCACCGCGCCGGACGGCCGTGGTCGCAGAAAGGAATTCTCTGGCGGGAGTGATCCTCGAAGCCGTAATACATTGAACGGTCCTCCTGTCCAATGATTTAGAGAAGAACAAGAACGCCCATCATCAGCGATCCTTCTATGACAGGATAAGGTAGAGCCGAGTCAATGAGTAACCGGGAGTAGTCACTTATAGCTTGCTTGAAGCCCGGGAGGCTTTGGGAGCGCAGTGAATGAACGGTGGCAGGTGACCGCATTCCAGACAATCAAATTGCCGAACCAGCCGGCCGATGTGAATAATGATTACGCGCGATTAAGCCTTTCACCGTACCGCTTGCTAAATCAAGCGCTTCTTCGACTTCCTCATATTCAAGGAGAATTCCATGCGACTGCTGCTGTTCAGGGCGCTTATCTTCACCGCGATTGTACTCGCCGCGTTTTCCGTGGTTGGTTCCATCACAGCTCGTCCAGGCAACGCAGTGATGGCCTCGGATGCAGCCACCTCTATCTGTTCCAGTAATGACAGTGGCCTGAAGTTGCCACCAGGGTTTTGCGCTACTATCTTCGCCGATGGAATCGGCCACGCCCGTCATTTGGTTGTCGCTGAGAACGGCGTGGTGTACGCGAACACCTGGTCCGGCCGCTATTACCCCCCAAACCAGCCGGCGCCGGGAGGCGGCTTTCTCGTTGCGCTCCAGGATACGACCGGCTCGGGAAGAGCGAACGTGATCAAGCGCTTCGGGGGGACGGAGCAGACTGGAGACTACGGCGGTACAGGCATCGCTCTCTACAAGGGATATCTCTACGCAGAGAGCAATGATCGCATTGTTCGCTACGCGCTGGCTCCCAGTTCGATTGTCCCTTCGGGGCCTCCGGTGACGGTGGTTTCCGGGCTGCCTCTCGGGGGCGACCATCCGATGCACCCGTTCTTCATCACCTCTGACGGGATCCTCTATGTCGATGTGGCCACGGCAACGAACTCCTGCCAGGTGAAGAATCGCATGCCGCTCTCGCCAGGAGCCCAGCCCTGTACAGAGCTGCAAACCAGGGGCGGCATTTGGCGTTACGATGCCATGCAGACAGACCAGCATTTTTCGCCCGCCGAACGCTACGCCGCTGGGATCCGGAATGCCGAAGGCTTTGGTATCGATTCGGTTCATCATCGCGTCTATGTAACCCAGCATGGCCGGGATCAGCTATATGCCAATTGGCCGGCACTCTATAAGGCGGACGAGGAGGCGACGCTGCCCTCGGAAGAGGTCCTTCTGCTCAAGCAAGGTGGCGACTACGGCTGGCCCGAGTGCTATTACGATCCCTATCAGAGCAAGCTGGTGCTGGCACCAGAGTACGGCGGAGACGGTGGACACATGGTCGGCGTGTGCGCAAGCAAGATTGGCCCAATTGCCGCCTTTCCTGCTCACTGGGCCCCGAATGCGATGACCTTCTACGATCGCAAGCAATTCCCGGCCGCTTATCAGGGCGGCCTCTTCATCGCATTTCACGGCTCATGGGACAGAGCTCCCTACGCGCAGGGCGGGTACAACATCGTTTACCAGGGGCTTTCAGCCAACGGAACAGCCGGCCGGTGCGAAGTCTTTGCCGACGGCTTTTCCGGCGGATTCAATTCTCCGGGCGAGGCTCTGCATCGTCCTTCCGGCGTCGCTGTGGGGCAAGACGGATCGCTGTACGTCACCGACGACGTGAGGGGTCGCATCTACAAGATCATCTACAAAGGCAGTGCGCAGAACGATGCAGAACAGACATCCTTCAGGCCATGCCCCAGCCTCACGGCTTCGCCAGGTGAGGTTGTCCAGGCGCAGGCCAAGCCTCCCGAGGGCACGCATCCCAACGCAGGCGACGCGGCGCTTCCCGTTCCTCCCGGCGCAACGCAGGAGATGGTCGCGTTGGGTGACCGCATCTTCCATGGACAGGTGGCCAGCGGGACCTGCACAGCTTGCCATGGACCAAACGGCAAGGGAACTCCATTGGGACCTGATCTGACGATGAACAAGTGGCTTTGGAGCGACGGCAGTTGGGCCGGCATCACAAAATCCATCACCCGGGGCGTGATGCAACCCAAACAATTTCGTAGCCCCATGCCACCCAATGGAGGCTCATCTCTCGACTCCAAGCAATCCAAAGCAGTCGCCGCCTATGTTTGGGCGCTCAGTCACCGCTAGCTATTCTTCTGAGGGCTCGTGCCGCCATGGCGGACGAGTCCTCGGAAGCAATCCTTCCGGCATCCTCACAACCCTCCTGTACCGTTCAAGCTTCATCCAGTGGAGGCCTTCAGAAACCGGCTTCTATACTCTTCCGTCGAAGTTGCAAAGCCTTGTGCGGACAAAAGAATGGCGTGCCGTGCGCAGCCTACAGCGTTTTTGCTTCTGCTCTTTGCGGAAACCGGGAAGCTCAATCGGCGTCTCCCTCAAGAAGACGCCGCATCATACCATCCCACGATGGCAAAATCGGAATCGAAAACGCCCTAGCGCCAGAGTCTGATCGTGAGTCCAAATCGCGCGACGCGCGGCATGTCAAGCGTAGCGGTGGGTGTCTTGGCTACCTCGATCGTGCGATTGGAGAGGTTCTCGCCTGCCGCGAAGAGCCTATATCGTTCGCCAATGTCATGCTCGGCGTAGGCATCCAGCCGGAAGTAGCCGTGCAAGAGGTAGGCGTTGGCGTCGTCGTCAAATTGACGACCGCTCAACCGGCTCTGGAGGCTTAGCGAGCCAAATCGCGAGCGCACGGCGCGCAGATTCAGCGTGGCCATATTCCGCGCAACTTCCGGAATCCATTTGCCTAGGTCCTGCGTGCCACGTGTAACCGTGGCGTGGGCGTACTGGTAGCCTCCGTTGACAGAAAGCCAGTACTGCGGCGCGAGATCGAAATCAATGGAAATGCCGCGGCTTTCGATCTGCCCAAGGTTCTCGCGCTGCAGGAGAATCGGGGACGAATTTGGATTGATGGTGACGGCGCTGATCGGCCGATTGATTTGGGTGAGGAAGTAGCTCGTGCGTATCATGCCCCAGTTTTGCTGGGTTGTGACGCCGGCCTCCCATCCTGTGGCGCGCTCGCTGCGCAGTGCGCCGTTCGGTTTGGTCAGTTTGCTGCCAACCTGCGTGGCACGGTAGAGTTCACTCGGCGTGGGCGCTCGAAAGGCGCGGAAGCCGGATGCGGAGAGTGCCCAGTGCGACGCAACCTTGCGCGTGATACCGAGCCGTGGATCGAAGACGTGCTGATCGAACTGCGGCAGAGGAGGTGCAGGCGTCCATGTGCTTCCAGTCAACAGATTCTGCCGCACGTCATAGTTCTGGAACCAATCCATGCGCGCAGAACCGATGATCGTCCACGGGTCTAGCGTGGCCATCGCTTCGATGTAGGCGGCCGAGTCGCGCTGATGGACGCTGGTGGTGGTGAGGACGGGTTTCGTTCCCAGAGTAGTTTCGTGATCCCATACGCGGACGTCATGGGAGTCGACGCCGCCGAGCAGCAGGAAGTGGGGCGAGAGCGGCTTGTTCCCGTGCAACGTGGCGCCTAGTTCATTATCGGCAGGCTCGGCCAGCTTCTTTGGAATCTCTCCGCAGCGCAATGAGCAGGAAGGATCACCAAAGTCAGGCAGATTGGAGATACTGGAAAAGGTTTGACGATAGTGTTCGGCCGAGCCGTAGAGTCGCAAATTGACAGCCGCGCCATGCAGATTCTGCCAGTCGCCCCCGGTAACATAACGCCAGAGGCGCGTGCTGTTCTTTTGAAATGGCGTGCCATTCGCGCGAGCTTCGTTGAAGCCGCTGACGCGCATAAACACGCGCAAGGGTCCCTG
>JAJXXG010000210.1 GCA_021781255.1 Acidobacteriota bacterium | reverse complement strand
AAACGCCACCTCGTCCAGTTGCATCCCGCTCCAGTAGGGCGTGCCGTCAATCCAGAAGTTCTGCGCAAAGCCCCCGTCCGGCTGCTGTGTGCAGGCCAGATACACCAGGGCCCGCAGCGCCGTCTCCGACCGACCGCAGGCCAGCAGCGCCGTCGCCGTCTGCACCATGTCCCGCGTCCACACCAGGTGGTAGCCGCCCAGATCGTCGTCCCCCTTCACCTGCCCCCAGGGAATCGACGCCGAAGCCACAAATGCACCCGAGTACGCCTTGTCTTCGTGCGCCAGCAGCACCGCGTGGCTGGCGCGCATCAGCTTGCCGCCGTCCCTCGCATGCGCCTGAAGCCAGTCTGGATGCGACGCCCGCCGCCACTGCTCGATAAACCGCTCGCGCTGCTGCGCAAACGGCACCGCAAGCGAGCCGACCGTCTTCTGCAATGCCGTATGATGTCCCTCGCCAATCCCGATCGCCAGCGTGAACTCGCGCACCGCCGCATCGCCATCCACCCGCGCCACGCCGCCGTTCCCGTTGCGCCCGATGCACCCCAGGTCGATCTCGCCCATCACCGCCACGTTCCCGTCCCGGGCCGACCCGAACTCCCAGTCCATCGCCAGATTCTGCATCAGGTCCTGCCAGCCGTCGCTGGCGCCCACATAGCCGCAGCTCATGCGCGAGAATCCGCAGCTGGCCGTCATCGCCAGTGACCACTCGTTCTTCCACGCCAGCAGCACCTTGTGCCCCGCCAGGTCCAGCGCCCGCGCGGAGTTGCCTTTGCCCCCGCCATTCAGGTGCGGCGCCAGCAGCGCATAGACCTTCAGCCGCGGCACCAGGTCCGCTCGACCCTCCACCCGCACGTGCTGCAATACCACCCCGTGGTGCGGATCGCAGATCATCTCCTTGGTCAGCGTGTACCGGCCCTCCGGATCGCGATTCACATAACGCACTCCCAGCGCCCCGGGATCGATGTACTCGAAGCTCGTCTTGAGATCGCGCTTCTCCTCGTGGACAAACGTCTCCCCGTCGGTCACCAGAAACTCCATGTCCCGCACCTGCGCGTGATCGATCGTCGGGTGGTACACCTCGTTCAAGATCCCGTGCGAGCACGTGAACCACACCCGGCTCGAACCTGCATAGGCCGTCACCACCGCATCCTTCACGCTTGAAGTCCACCGCGGCGCTAGTCCCGGCGCGCCAAACGCCTCGCCCTGTTGTTCCAGCCACTTGTACATCGGTTCGTCGTCCATCCTGTCCACCGCTTCTTACTCGTTCACATACCGCAGTCTGGTACCGGAACGCAATTCAACCGGCGCCGCCTGCACGGGCGCTGGATCGGAGCTTGAGTCCTGGTTCCGTCTTCTCTTCAATGCACTCTGAAATCGACCGCCGCGGGAAAGCAGCCTGTCCGGTTGGAAGCCGCGCACTGTCCCGTTCCATTGTGATGCACTTTGCGTGCAGAAGGTTACTACGTGAAGCCGCTTATCCCTCCGCGCCCATGCAATCCGGCGGCCGGAGCCGGTGGCTTTCGCGCGCGGCATCCCGCTGCGCAACCGCGCCGGTCTACCCTGCCGCCGCACCTGCGCCGTCTCCTTCCGCCACGCAGTCCCTATTGGCCCTCGACCCGCGCCCGGGCAAGCATGTATTTCACCGCCGCTTCCATCTCATCCGGCGTCACATCCTCCACCACCCCGGCCTCGCCAATCCCGAACGGCAGCACGAACCGCCTCACCCCGCCCACATTCTTCTTGTCGCTGCCCGTCGCCGCCATCACCCGCGCCGCGCTCGCCTTCAACCTCGGCAGCGGACCATAGCGATAGATCAGCGTCTCCATCCGCTCCATCTGCGCCCCGGTAATGGTGCCCCGCCGGCGCGCCACCGCCAGCGCCGCCACCATGCCCCAGCCCACCGCCTCGCCGTGCAGCATCGCCTTGTAGCGCGTCGCCTGCTCCAGCGCGTGGCCCACCGTATGCCCAAAGTTCAGGATCATCCGCAGCCCGCTCTCGCGCTCGTCCCGCCGCACCACGTCGGCCTTCATCCGCACCGACGCCGCAATCACGCGCTCCAGCGCCTTCGGCTCCCGTTGCAGAATCGCGTCCGCATGCTCTTCCATAAACCGCACCAGCGCCCGGTCCCGGATGATGCCCGCCTTCACGCTCTCCATCAACCCCGCCCGCAGCTCGCGGTCCGGCAGCGTCCCCAGCGCGTCGATATCGCCAAACACCGCCCGCGGCTGAAGAAAATTCCCCACCAGGTTCTTGCCTTCGGGCAGATTCACACCCACCTTGCCCCCCACACTCGAATCCACCTGCGCAAGAAACGTCGTCGGCACCTGCACAAAGGGAATGCCGCGCATGAAAATCGCCGCTACAAACCCTCCCACGTCCCCCACAATGCCCCCGCCCAGCGCAATCAGAAACGATCCCCGGTCGCCCCCGGCTCGAATCATCTCCCGCGTCAGACGCTCCACGTTCTTCATCGTCTTGTGCTGCTCTCCCGCCGGTAAAAACAGCACCAGCGGCGGCTCGGAAAAGGAGCGCAGCACGCTATGTCCCCACAGCGCCCAGATCTCCGGCGACGTCAGCACAAACACCCGCCGCGGCAGCCGCCCCACCGCGCGCTCGATCCGCTGCGCCAGGGTCTCCAGCAGCCCGCTGCCAATCACCACGTCATACTTCGCCGAAGGCGTCTCTACTCGTATCGTCTGCACAATGTCTTCATTCTATTGCGGCGCGCCCACCGGCGCCGCCCCGCGGAAACCCGCAGGAATCACAAAACGCCCTCCCCGGCCGGCGCGCCGCCGGCAAGCCCGCCGAACGCTCTGCCCTTGCTTCTGGCTTTATATTGCTTTCGGGAAAAACAGGCCGCTTCAAACCCGCCCTGAAAGACGCCGCCACTCCGGTCCCCGCGGAAGTAATCATGCCCATCAGCTTCCATTTCAGGGTCAAGCTCACCAGACAGCAAATATTCGAAGAGCTGCTTCCGATCGTCGTCTACGGCTGGATCTGGTAGCCTGCTCCCCGCTCCGGATGCGGCGCCCGAATACGCCCCGCTCTCTCCGGCTGCGATGATCCGCCGCCGTCATCCTCAGGCAAGACGGCGGGAGCGCCGTGGCGCATTCGCAACCGCAGCCTTCGGCTTGCCGCCGAGCGCGCGCCGCACCAGAAACGCTGACCGGTTCAGCCGGGCTTCGGCTGCGCGGCGGTCGATCTCCGCAAGCTGGCTTTCCCGCGCCGTCACGTTGAACCGCACTGTCTTTTCCGGCTCCGCGACAGCCACCAGAAACGCCACTGCGCCCCTCATCGCGGGATCGCCGCGAAGTTCGTCAAGGGTCGAGGAGTCGGGAATCGCTTCGCCGTCCTCGCGCATGCCCGCGATATGAAATACCAGCGCTTCGGCCGCCATCCGGCGCGCTTCCTCAAGGGTCGAGCCCGCGGTAACGCATCCCGGAAAATCCGGAAAACTGACGCCGTAGTCGGAGTCTGAATCCTTGTGAAGATAGGCGATGTATTCCATGCGTTCCTCTACCGGAGCTTCAGCCCGGATTGTTTCTCTATCGATCGAAGCGTCCCCGCAGGAAAGTCTTTCCTGGGGTGCGGAACCGTCATCCTGCCCGGTTTGGACGGATGTTTGAATTGCATATGGCTGCCGGCGTGAGCGGCCACCACCCATCCGTCTTCTTTCAGCTTCCTGATAATCTCGCGGCTGCTCATCTCCGGCCCGCTTCCCGGCCTCTATCATCATACACACTGCATACACACCATACAATCCGTCGCACCGGGGGCGGTCACGCCCGGATGCGGCTCTGGCTGCGCAGCGGCTCCACCCCGGTCTGCCGGATTGCTCCCCGCTACAGCAGCCAGATCAGCGGCGCCAGCGCCGCCGCCGCCAGCGCCACCAGCAGCATCAGGCTCTTCCGCCCTGTCCGCCGCTCCGCCAGGCTATAGGCATAAATGCCGTTCACCACGTTGTTGCTCGCCGCCGCAATCGCAATCGCGCCCGCCGCCACCCGCACCGGCGTTATCGTGCCCGCGGCCTGCGTCATCCCCAGCACAAACGGATTGATATCGCTCAGGCCCACAATCGCGGCCAGCGTGTCCACGCCGCCGTTGCCGAAATACTTGATCACCAGCTGCGTCGTCACCAGCACCACCAGAAACAGCAGCGCAAACAGAAAGGCCGTCGTCAGCTCCAGCGGATTCTTGGCGGCCAGCTCGCTCTGCACCGCCGGCGCGCCACCATCGTTGCGCCGGGTCCACAGCCAGCCGCACACCGCGGCGCCGCACGCCAGCACTGAAAACGGCAGCCACAGCAAAGCCGCCAGTTGCCGGCTGAACAGCGTCACCAGGATCAGCAGGCGCAGATACATCACCCCGCAGGCCATCAAAATACCGCCGGAATAAAGATGCGCATGCCCGCCCTCTTTGCTCTGCCGCGCCAGCACCACCGTCGTCGCCGTCGAGGAATACGCGCCCCCCAGCAGCGCCGCCAGCACAATCCCGCCCTGCCCTTTGGTCAGCTTCTGCAGCACATAGCTCGCATACGAGATGGCGCTGATCGCCACCACCACCAGCCACGTCTTGAAGGGATTGATGTGGAACGGTCCGAACTCCTGGTTCGGAAGAATCGGCAGCACCACGCCGCTCAAAAACAGAAACTTGGCCAGGGAAAGGATCTCCCGCGCGTCGATCCGCCGCGCCAGGTTCTCCAGCGCCACCTTCAGATCGAGCAGCAGCAGGCTCGCCACTCCCAGCGTGGTCGCCGTCCACAGATGCCCGTCGCAGATCAGCGCACCCACCAGAAACGTCGCCAGTCCTGAGATCTCCGTGGTCGCGCCTGCCGTGGCCGCCTGCGTCAGCTTGTGCCAGTAGGAGAGCATCAGAAAGCCCGCCACCACCAGAAACCCCAGCGTCAGCGGCACCAGTTGCGTGCCCGAGATCGCCGCCAGCGAGTAGCCGATCAGCCCGATCAGCGGAAACGTCCGCACCCCGCCAAATCCGTAGCTCCCTCCGGCGCTCTTGTGCTCCTCGCGCTCCAGCCCGATCAGAAACGAAAGCAGCAGTACCAGAACGACCTTGCTTGCCTCAGGCGGCAGTTCCCGAATGAATTCCATGCGCTCTTGACCTCGCAATCCGCTCGAACTCGGCTTGCCCCACAGCATACACGCGGGGGCCGTGCGCCAGGCAGTGTGTTTGTTCTTTACTCCGGCCGCGGCGCCTTCCTTCGGCTCGGAACCGCAAACACCCCTCGGTCTCTTCGCCGTTCCCTTCGCCCCTGCCGGTAAGTGTTAGCCTCAAAGGTTATGGCATCGGGCTCTCATGTGGACTTCCTGGTCATGGGCGCGGGCGTTGCCGGCCTCCGTGCCGCCATCGAACTCGCCGCGCATGGCGAGGTTCTCGTCGTCACCAAGGAATCGCTCTCGGAATCGAACACGCACTACGCCCAGGGCGGCATCGCCGTCGCCATGGAAGGCGACGAAGACGTCGCTCTGCATCTTGAGGACACCGTCAACGCCGGCGACGGCCTCGTCCATCGTCCCGCCGCTGAAGCCCTCGTCTCGGAGGGGCCGCTGCGCGTCACCGAGCTCATCGAGTGGGGCGCGAACTTTGACCGCGCCGCCAATCCGGGTGAACTCCGCCTGGGCGGCCAGCCCTTCCTGCGCACGCGCGAGGGCGCCCACTCCCTCGCCCGCATCCTCCACGCCAACGGCGACGCCACCGGCGCTGAAATCGGCCGCGCCCTCGCCGCCTTCGCCCGCACCCACAGCCACATTCGCTTTGCCGAGTGGACCCGCGTCGCCGTGCTCGTCGTCGCCGACGGCCGCGTCGTCGCCGCCGATCTCGCCGGCCCCGAACCCGATCCCGCGCGCCCGGCGCCATCGCCCGCCCGGCGCATCCCCGCCCGCGCCGTCCTCATCGCCTCCGGCGGCGCGGGCCAGGTCTACTCCGACACCACCAATCCCGCGGTCGCCACCGGCGACGGCATGGCCATTGCCGCTGCCGCCGGCGTCGAGCTCGCTGACATGGAGTTCTACCAGTTCCATCCCACCGCGCTCGCC
>JAJXXG010000068.1 GCA_021781255.1 Acidobacteriota bacterium | reverse complement strand
GCCCGCCAAGCCGCGTCACGAGTTCGACGAGCGCCAGCCCCGCTCCAACCAGAGCACCATCCTCATCGAAGGCGGAGACGACTTTGACGAGGAGGAGGGTGAGGAGTTCGACGAGGAGAACGAGCCGAACTTCAACCGTGCGGACAATGCTCCTGCTGCGCAGGGCCAGCAGGCGGGCGGTGGACGTCCCGCCGCAGCTGCCAATCGCCGCCGCCGCCGTCGTCGCGGTGGTCGTGGACCCGGCAGCGGCCAGAACTAAGCGCCGCGCTTGACGCGCATGAAAACGGCCTGGGCTTTTTGCCCGGGCCGTTTCTTGTCTGGGTGGCTTTCAGTTCCGGCAGCGGGTTCCGGAATCAGCTCAGCGGCGCGATCGGCTCAATCACTGAGGATGGCGTGTCTGGTCCACCCGTCTTATCAGATTCGTCCCCCCTCGGTGAGTGCTTCTTGTCGTACATGCGCAGGTCAGCCGCAATGCAAAGCGCCTCTTTTTCGGTTGCGTCATCTGGAAAGATTGCCAGCCCGATGCTGGCGCCCACATGCACATTGTGCTCGCCAATCCGCAGCGGCTGATTCAACAGCTCAGCCAGCGAGCGAGCCACCTGGGCCGCGCTGAGCGCGTTGATCGGCTCTTCCAAAATGAACGAGAACTCATCGCCGCCCGTGCGTGCCACCGTATCCGAGCGGCGCACGCGGTTCAAAAATATCTCGCCAACCTGTTGCAGCAACTGGTCGCCGGCGTGATGCCCGAGCGTATCGTTCACCTGCTTGAAGTGATCCAGGTCCACCACCAGCAGCGCAGCCTTGGATCCGGCGCGGCGCGCGCGTTCCAGCGCGACAGAGAGACGGTCAAGAAACAGTCGCCGATTGGGCAGCCCCGTCAGTTCGTCATGCAGTGCCAGATACTTGTTGTGTTCAATCTGCTCCTCCAGCAGCAGAAGAATCATTCCCACGGCCACAATGAATTTCGGAAGATTCCACACGCCGCTTTCGACATGTATATCTGGCCTCACCGCAGTCATCACAGGAACTGCGACAAAAACGGCAGCCCACCCGATAAATCCGAAGACCGTGATCTGCGCTCCCGTCGTCTCCAGCCTGTAGCTATAGATCAGAAAGAGGCAGCATCCCAGGTACACCGTGAACAGAAGGCCATTCAGAGCCAGCCCTCTGCCGATATCGGGAAGGTTCTGGAAGTTCAGCAGAAAGACGGAGAGTACGGCATAAAGGCCTACCACAAGCCAGCGAAGCGGATGGCATATCCGATGAATCGTCGACACGGCCAGGCCAAACGGCACAACGCCCACCAGCAGGGCGGCAACTGTCATTGCCCAGCCCGGCGTGCTCTCGCTGTTGACTGCGACAATGTATAGCAGGCTCACGCCCAGCAGAGCGAAGGTCATCCAGCGGCTTGAGACGTCGTGCCGATAGGGGATGGACGCAAGCATGAACAGCAGGCCTGCACCGACCAGTGCGCTAAGACCAAAATCGGCTGCCACGGTCCCCCAGATTCCCGGAAGAGGCGCAAACAGGAGCGCTGCGAAATGGGCAACAACCAGCATCCAGCCGGTGAGCCACAGGGCTGAGACGGAGGTATGCCTCCGCCGCGCCACCGAAGCAAATGCGCTGGCCATTACCCCAAAGACCACCAAGTCCGGGAGTCGCCCCCAGTCCACCCGCTACTCCTCGTTTCTTCCAAATTGCTAAATCTAGTTTAGAATCAATAATCTTTCACGATGACATAACTCTGCCTGGCGTGCGAGTAACTTTGGAGCACACTTCTGTAACCATCTTGCCCGTCACCACTCTTGATTGATTCGATTACCCGTGCGAAATATCTCCGGTGACCAGCGCGTCCTCAACTAGACTCTTAGGGATGGCTGCCAGCTTGTACATCGTTGTGGAAGGCGAAGATCCCGGATTCGACATCTTTGTGAACGGCCATGCCCTGGCACGGAACGAAGATGCCCTTGAGCGTCTGGCAGAGCGCCTGTCCGTCCATCCGCTGCTCGACTTCTTCTCCGCGGACGAGAACTCCATGGCCGTCCTGCTGGAGCAGGGGGCAGGGAATCCCGATTGGGTCAATCATCTGCCTCAGCCGCAGTGGTTCGCGGCCTCCGAGGGGCTGGCAAGCATACGCGCGCTCAAGGATTTTCTGATTGCGACGCCCGCGGCCCTGGGCTCGGAGACTCCGCTGGTCGTGCAGGAGCTTCGCGAATACGAACGCGTACTCCAGAAGACGGAGAGGTTCGGGCTGCGCTGGCATCTGGCTGTCAGCTGGCGCTAGATGCTGCTCTGCTAGTCCGCAACCGCTTCGGCCTCTCTCGGAGCAAACACATTGCCCATGCGCTTGATCTCCGCGCCAACGCTGCGGAGCTTTTCCTCAATGCGCTCGTAGCCGCGATCCATGTGATACACGCGATCCAGAATCGACTCGCCATCGGCCACCAGCGCCGCCAGCACCAGCGATGCGGAGGCGCGCAGGTCCGAGCACATCACGGCCGCTGCTGACAGCTTCGAAGGACCCCGCACCGTTGCCGTGCGGCCATCTACCTTGATGTTGGCGCCCATGCGAACCAGTTCCTGCACATGCATAAAGCGGTTCTCAAAGATGTTTTCCTTCACCAGGCTCACGCCTTCCGCCTGCGTTACAAGAGCCATGTATTGCGCCTGCATATCCGTCGGAAAACCCGGATACTCTTCCGTGGAAATGTCCGCCGCCATCAATCGGCCACCCGGGCGCACGCGGATTGCATCCGGAGCCACAATGTCTATCTTGACTCCAACTTCCTCAAGCTTCGCGATAACCGCTCGCAGGTGGTTTGGATTGCAGTTCGCAACCACCAGGTCTCCTGCCGTGATGGCTCCGGCTATCAGGAACGTCCCCGCTTCAATGCGGTCAGGATTAATGCGGTAGTGCGCACCATGCAGGCGTGCCACTCCCTGCACTCGAATCGTTGAAGTGCCCGCGCCCTCAATCTTCGCGCCCATGGCCGTCAGCAGCGCGGCAAGGTCGGTCACCTCCGGCTCGCGCGCGCAGTTCTCCATTACCGTCTCGCCATCGGCAAGAACGGCGGCCATCAGCAGGTCCTCTGTCCCCGTCACCGTAATCTTGTCAAACACAAGATGCGCGCCCTTCAGGCGCTCAGCGCGTGCTTCCAGGTATCCATGCGCCTGCTCAATCGTCGCGCCCATCTTTTCCAGGCCTTTAATGTGCAGGTCAATGGGCCGCCCGCCAATCGCGCAACCTCCCGGCATAGCCACACGCGCCAGGCCTGCCCGGGCCACCAGCGGGCCCAGCACCAGCGAGCTTGCCCGCATGGTCTTTACGATCTCGTACTTCGCCACCGGGTCCGAAAGCGTACGACAACTGATCGTGGTCCTGTGTCGCGCATCTCCATCGCCAAGCTCCACCTCGGCGCCCATGGAGACGAGGAGTTTCCGCTCCGTTTCTATATCGCGAACCTGCGGAATATTCTCGAGGGTAACTTCCTCTTCCGTCAGAATGGCCGCGGCCATGCACGGAAGCGCCGAGTTCTTTGCACCTGAAACTCGAATGGTACCGACGAGCGGATTTCCTCCACGAATGACAAACTTATCCATGCGGCAGAGCGGCTCCTATTGCTGCTAGTGTAAATCCGCAAAAGCGGCAGGGCAGGGAACGGCAAATGGAAATGGAGGCCCTTCGGCCTCCACGGTAGGAATAGCAGGCGGATGTCCCGCCCGATTAAAGCTCCAGAACGTGATCCTCAATCGCCAGCCGCACATTGCCGTCTGACTTGGCCAGGCGACGCACAGCCTCCGGCTTATCCACCCTGGCCTTCAGCATCACCAGTGCTACGGGCACGCTGCGTCCGGCGCTCTTGATGGTCTCAACCGCAGTTGCGCGGTCGATATTGCATGCATTCATCAGGATGCGGATGCCGCGTTCCACCAGCTTGGAGTTCTGCATGTGCACGTTCACCATCAGGTTCTCGTACACATAACCGAGGCGGGTCATCGCACCGGTCGTAATCATGTTCAGCACCATCTTCTGCGCGGTGCCGGCCTTCATGCGCGTCGATCCGGAGACCACTTCCGGGCCCACTTCAGCCACGATGGCAATGTCTGCGGCAGATGCCAGAGGCGTCCCGTGATTGCAGGTCACCGCGGCCGTGCGTGCTCCGCGAGCCCGCGCATACGCAACCGCAGCCACCACATAGGGAGTACGTCCAGAAGCGGAAAGGCCAATCACCACGTCCTTGCGCGTCGGACGGCGTCGCGCGATGTCCCGCTGGCCCAGTTCCTCTGAGTCTTCATTCACCTCTACGGCAGAGGCCAGCGCCTTGGGGCCACCCGCCATGATGTATTGCACCTGACCGGGGGCGGTGGAATAGGTGGGCGGGCACTCCGATGCATCCAGAGCGGCAATGCGACCGCTCGAACCGGCACCAACGTAGATCAGCCGGCCGCCATCCCGAAGACTCCGCGCCACCTGGTCTATGACCTGTGCGATCTCAGGCAGCGCCTTCTTTACGGCTCCTGAAATCTTGGAATCTTCATGGTTGATGATCTTGGCGATCTCTAGTGCTGATTTGGTATCAAACCCTTGCGAAGCCTCGTTTTGGCTCTCAGTAGTCAGATGTTGAAGCAAGGCGTTTGTGTCCTTCTTGGTGCTTGCTTCTTTCTTTTGGGCAGGCGCATCTTGCATCATCGTGCTGGTAAGCATCGAGTGTTACCCCAGATTCTGATTGTAGTCGGAAACACACGCAAGACCCAAGATAAATCTGTTGGCGGGTGCCTTTTGCACCAAGGCTTCGGCAGGCTGCAGCGTCATAAATCGTCCCCACCGAGCGCCTGTCGCACCGCGTCATGAAATTGAGGCCGAACCTGCCGAATCAGCTGGCACTGCCGGTCCGGCCATGTGCGATTCGTCAACAGCACAGCCGCGATGCCCGCCCTCAGGTCAATCCATAACGAGCAGCCGCTGTAGCCTAGATGTCCAATCGAGTCCGTCGAAAAGAAATGCCCCGCCGAGGACTCCGCCGAAGGCGTATCCCAGCCCAGTGCACGCGAACTGCCGGCCGGCCCCTGGCGTTCTGCAAAGCATTCCATTGTCTTGGTTTCGAAAATTTGTGGGCTACCGTACTCCTGCCCGGGCTTGGCGGCGGCCAGAATCTCACGGCTGTATTGCAGCAAGTCAGGCACGTTGGAAAAAAGCCCGGCATGCCCGCCCGCCCCCTTCAACAGCCATGCATGTTCATCCTGCACCTCGCCCTGGATGCGGCGACGCCGAAGGGTGTGGTCAATTTCAGTAGGCGGAATCAGTGATCGGCGCTCCGGAGCGGGACAATATCCGGTAGACTCCATGCCCAGCGGCCCCAAGACCTCTCTGCGGACCCAGGTGACCAGGTCCTCCCGCGCCAGCACCTCCAGCGCCTTTCCTAGCAGGATGAAGCCAGGGTCCGAGTACTCCGCCCGTGTCCCCGGTTCGCTCTTCAACGGCAGGCGCAGGCAGGCACGCAAAAGCCCCGCCGGGGTCGACACCGTCTTATAAAACTCCACATAGCCAGGAAGCCCCGAGTTATGTGCAAGCAGGTGCCGCAGCGTAACAAGGTAGGCATGCTCACCCGGCGAGTGCCCCACCACAAAGCCAGGCAACAGCTCGCCCAGCGGCAAGTCCAAATCCAGTTGCCCGCGCTGGTGCAGCAGCATGGCCACTGACGTGGTCGCAACCACCTTGGTAAGGCTGGCAATGTCGTATACGGTTTCCGGGGTCGTAGCGCGTGCGCCGTCGTCATAGGTAAAGCGCCCCAGCGCATTCTGCAGCACAACCTTGCCGCCAGCGAGCACCCCGAAGGCGCAACCCGGAAACGCCCGGCTCGCCATTGCCTCTCGCAGCACACCATACACTGGGGCGAATCGCGCATCCGTGACCGGGGCCAAAGACGCAGGCGAGCTGGAGTCGGAGTTCATCCCTTTTCTGCATCCTAACTCCAATTGGCACAGCGCGCAGCAGATTGCCGAACATAAATGGGAATAGCGCTATCCTAAGCTCCAGAAGAATCGTCTATTTCTTTGTCTAGTCCAGTT
>JAJXXG010000702.1 GCA_021781255.1 Acidobacteriota bacterium | reverse complement strand
GACGGCGCCGAACAGCTTCCGTGAGAACCCCGCCCTCGCCATAACCGACATATCCCGGAGGCGAGCCCTTGAGCGTGGACACCGTATGTGCTTCCTGGAACTCTGACATGTTGATCGTGATCAGATTGTGTTCGCCGCCGTAGAGCAGATCGGAAAGTGCAAGTGCAGTTTCGGTCTTACCGACACCGCTGGGGCCAACCAGCATAAATACGCCGACAGGCTTATTGGGATCGTCGAGTGATGCGCGAGACGTCTGCACGCGCTGGCTGATGATTTCCATCGCATGCGACTGACCAATGACGCGCTTGCCAAGATGATCCTGAAGCGAGAGCACAGTCGTTATCTCGTCCTTGAGCATCTTGCCCGCTGGGATGCCCGTCCATGCAGACAGCACTTCGCCTACAATCTGCCCATCCACACAGACTTGAATCAGTCCGGTTTCACCCTGCGCGGCTGCAAGCTCCGCTTCCAGTTCCTGCAATTGAGCACGTACTGCGGCAGAATCGTCGGTTGATTCTGAAGTCTTTCCGTGAGCAGCTTCCAGTTTGTCGCGCAACTCTCGAATCTTGCCGACCAACTCGCGTTCCTTGTCCCAACGCGCCTGCAATGCCTTGAGCGCATCCTCAGCCGCTGTCTTCTTCTGATCGATATCCGTCAGCTTCTCAGCATGATCTGCACCAACAATCTGCTCGCGCTCCAGGATTCGCTTTTGCACCTCAAGGGCATCGATCTGCCGCGTCAGATCTTCAATCGCCGGCGGCGTCGAGTTTTGCCCCAGCGACAAACGAGCACACGCGGTATCCAGAATGCTTACGGCCTTGTCCGGGAGCTGGCGCCCTGCGAGATAGCGGTGCGAAAGGCGCACGCTCGCATGAACAGCGTCATCGAGAATGCGCACCTTATGATGCTTCTCCAGCGACTCCACCAGACCGCGCATCATAACCATGCATTGCGCTTCGCTTGGCTCTTCGACTTTGACAACCTGGAAGCGTCTTGCAAGCGCCGCGTCTTTTTCAAAATACTTCTTGTACTCAGACCATGTAGTCGCAGCGATGGTGCGCAGTTCGCCGCGCGCCAGCGCCGGCTTAAGGAGATTCGCCGCGTCATTCTGGCCTGCCTGGCCACCTGCACCGATCATCGTGTGCGCTTCATCGATGAAAAGAATGATGGGGGTGGGTGACGACTTAACCTCTTCAATCAAGCCTTTCAGCCGATTTTCAAACTCACCCTTTACTCCGGCGCCCGCCTGAAGCAAGGCGAGGTCGAGCGTGCGCACGTGAACGTTCTTGAGCGGCGGAGGTACATCGCCATGCGCCACACGCAGCGCAAAGCCCTCAACTACGGCGGTTTTGCCAACGCCTGCTTCTCCGGTAAGTATTGGATTATTCTGACGACGGCGCGTAAGGATATCGATCACTTGTCGGATCTCTGCGTCACGACCGAGAACCGGATCAATCTTCCCTGCCTTCGCATTGCCAGTCAGATCAACCGTGTATTGATCCAGATTCGGCGTCTTGCCACTTCCGGGCTTTGGGCCAGCTTCAGCAAAAGAACCCAACGCTGCAGGAGCCGTTGTTTCATTCGACAGTGCGACGATGCCAAGAAAATCCTTCCGGAGTGCGTCCGCATTGATCTTCTGGAATTCCCGGCTGACGTCATTCATCATGCGCGAGAGATCTTCGTCAGAAGCAACGGCCAGCACGGCGAAGCCAGTGCGAATCTGCCCCGCATTAAAATCGATCGAACCAATAGTCCATGCCGTGGTCAGCATCTTCAAAACGGTCGGGCTGATTGCCGGAGTGCGCGCATTCCCCGACTTAAGCTTATCCATGCTGCGCGCTAATTCCGCGGTGAACCGAGACTTGTCCACCTCAAAGTGCTTGAGAATAGCAGCAAAATCTCCTGACGCAGATTCAAGAAGCTTGGTAAGGAAATGCTCGATCTCAATTTCATAGTGTGTTCGGGAAAGACAAAGACCTGCTGCGCCCTCCAAGGCGGAGCGGGAAGAGTCATTCAGTTTGGAGATGAGCGCTTTCAGGTTGAGTCCCATATATTCTCCCTTACAGAGTAAGAATTGTTTCGTCCGGGTCCGAATGCAGCGGTTCTGTTTTTGCCCACGACACCCAGCCGAGTCGCGCTGGATTGTCGCTGTCTAAATTCAGTTCGACATTTGGCACATGGTTTCGATTGAGCACCAGTTGCACCTCGAAGTCCAGGCACTGATTGCTGTAGAATCGTGTTATCGATCGTAGCGTCTTATATGCGCTTCCACCGGGGAGGAAATCACAATAGCGGTCGATGTCGAGAGGGCCAATCCGAATCCGCACCCTTCCCTGTCGATCCCAAATCGCATCCCCGACTACTGCACCACTCCCCACCTGGGAGGAAGCAGAATCTTCTTCGCCCATTGCGCACTGGGTTTCCGCTTCAATGCGATACCAATCTCCCGTGAATTGCTGAATCTCAACGGGCACTTCAAAGTAGTCAGCGATAAGTTGTTCAAGCGCCACGGCGGACCGCGACTGCATGGCTACCAGCGACGCGTAGTGCAGAAAAGCCTCGTCATCTATCTCCTGACGATTGCGTAAGCCAGCAGTGCCCAGACCTACAAGGTCTCGCAGATGGTGAGAAAATTGATCGTCGCCGCGGGTGTTATAGCTGACCGGAAAATTCGACTTCTGCCACGCACGATAAAAAAGCGAGACGGCACGATGGTTGAAGACATCCAGGAATGCTGCCAGGCCATGATCCTTCGCTCTCGCACGCTCCAGAATGAATTCGCTGTAGGCGTAAGGCAGCAGCCCGCTGGGGCCCGAAAGCCCCATGAAGTTCACAGTCATCTCAGCCTGAGCGCTGCCTTCCATCACCAGGTTTTGAATTTCACTCGCAGGAAATCCCAACCGCTGATTGACCTTGAAGCGTACCGCTTCATCGGAAGGATCAGAAAAAACTCCGACAGGATTTGCATCGTCCCGGATGCTCTGCAGCAGACTGACCGCCTGGAAAAACTCAAACGAGCAGGCATCTTCCGTCAACAGCTCAACAATTCTCAACTCGTCTAAATCAACATCTTTCGTCCGGCTCTCGGTTGCCATTCGTGGAGTTTCTCCTTTCTTTGCGGAGTCTTCACGCTCAGTTGCGTGAAGCTGTTCAAGGACGCGCTCATGCCGAAGAATCGCTCAAGGATGCAGGCGAACAAAAAGGCCCCTCCGCCTGCAAACTGCTCTTCATCGAGTTCCATATTGATTTTGATTCCGCGTGCGAAGCTCACACCCTGGTCTGAAATGAGACGGGTAAAGTGCGACTCACTGCGGATATTAAGAATGCTCTGAATCACATTCTGCGAATAGGCTGTGCGGCCAACGTCGTACAGGCGAAGGATCTCCTGCAGAGCCTCCTTGCCTCCTTCCACCATCGACAGATAGTTGAGCGACAGGTGAGACACAAGACGCCACAGAGCGCCTTTGCCAAGCAAGGGCCGCACCTGCGGCGTAGGCTTTCGCAACGCGATGATGCGCCGCATCACCGCCGCGCCCTCCATCTCAAAATCGCTGTCCTGGTTTCCAAAAGGAAGCCGTGCTGGCAGATCACGATTGGTACAGGTCGTGCGCACTGAGAGGATCGTCGCATCCGGATCGACAGAGGTCGTCGACAAATCGATGAGGGATAGCGACACATCTGTTCCTTCATCGTTCGGGCGTGAAGAGGGCCGCCGTCGAGCCAGCCAGAAGCAGGATTGCTCATTGCGCCGTCCGGAATGACGCAGCGAATAGAAAGGCTCATACGCGGTGATCTTCTGGTTGGCCGAGTTAATCGCATTCACTTCGTCCACCGAAAAAACCTCGATGGAATATGGCCGTCTTACATCCGGGATTAGCGGGTATTCGCTCTTGCGCTGGTTTAACTGGATCGGCTCAGCGACCTGCGAAAAGAGGTTGACGATTGGAGAACATCCAAGCCGAAAGGTCTTTTTCGAGAGCTCGAGCTCCAGCCGCTGCGCGCGTCCATCGCCCTCCACATCGGAGATGAGAAAGATAACCTCAATGGCCTCCTTGAAACCTGCGGTCGCAAGGCGCTGCAATCCGGTCAGATCAAGGAAAAAGAACTTCTCAGGAAATGCGAAATACTCCATGAGAAGTCTGTGCCCTGAAAAGGTCGACGAGGGGTACGACATCATGCCTTCATCCGGCTCAAATCCGACAGGCTTCAGAGATGAGGCTGGAAGCGTAATTGGAGCCGCGTTCGAGCCGGCTGAAAGATCGCGAATCACGATACGATTCAGCCGACTGAACAACAACTCGTAAAGATTATTGATAAGACCGCTTTCGCCATCCAGATAGAAGCGCAACTGATCAAGCTTAAGGCTAGAGAAGTTGACATCTTTTGCGCATGTAAGTTCAACGCGCACCGCCCACGCAGAATCGTTTGTCTTCACGGCGGGCTTGAGCCGGCTGGGAGCGCTGAATTCAACCGCACTTACTGTAATGGGCCACAGCGTTGTGTCATAGCTTGTACGAAACGTGCATGGAACACCGCTGATGGGCTTGGAATAGAGCAGTGCGCCGCGGTCAATCTTCATCCCGCTGGTCAATTTTCCCTTTTCGGGATCCAGCTGAAATTCGACTACGGACATGGATGGAAGGGGCCGGGTCAGCTGCGGATAGACGACGTTCAGAATCCCCTCGGATATTTCCGGGAACTCGTCGTCCATCTTCAAATGAATTCGTGCCGCGAGAAATGCAAATGACTCCAGCAGCCGCTCTACATGCGGGTCCTCGCACTTGGTAGGCTCAAGCGCCAGACGCGATGCGACCTTGGGATACTTCTCCGCGAACTGAGCCGCGGATTTGCGCAGGTAATCGAGTTCCCGTTCGTAATAAAGAAGCAGGTCATCACGCATCATCGCCCCCGGTCAGGCGGCAGTTTCCGCTTTTCAGCTCAATCACCGTATCGAAGCTGATTGGTTCAGGAACCGGATCCATCTTGAGCATTGCCTCGACACGCAAGCGAACATCCTTCTTCCCTGCTTCTGGAACATCCACAACCACTACGCGAACATTGGCCAGGCGCGGCTCAAACAGATTGATGGTGGACACTATCTGACGCACCAGCTTATTGCGGTCGCCAGAAGAAGCAATTGCCAGCGTGGAGAGATCGGGCAGACCATACACGTATGCGGAGCGATTCACCTCTTTCAGTCCTTCATCGGGGGGATCGCAGATGCGGCGGGTATTGAGCAGCCACTCCAGATCGCGCCGGACAGCACCTTTGAGCAACCGCACGGATTGAGCGCGGCTAAGCTGATTCTCCATGCGATTGTCCGGCTCTAGGTCAATCAACCGGTCAAAGACGGAGACGGTGATCGTGGTCTCACCCAAACTCCTCGCCATGGCTTACCCCGCATTCAACGCCTGGACGGGGTCAAGGCGGCAGATCCGTTCAAAAAGCTTTTGCTTTTCGCCGGCGTTCCCTTGGATTTTCTTGCTGTGCCGCATCAGCCTGAGCAGATCTGCAGCAACAGCACGGGGATCTTCCCACGCATCCAGCTTATGGTTCTCTATGGTCGCCGCAATGTCTTCGAGCAAAGGCTGAGCAATTGCATCTTTCCCGGCGGTCACTGCCAGCTCAACCAGTTGCATGGTGCGGCGAAAACGGCCACGGCCGGATCGTTGGCGACCGATTTCAGCACGCATGATGGAGAACGCCTTTTCCTCCTGCCCAGCGGCCAGGGCTTCGCTGGCAAGCACATACGCGTCGGCCGCCTGTGCCAGCCACGTAGGAGTTTCCGTCACGGGCTGCGATGGCTCAGATGCGCTGGCCTCGTCCGCAGTTGGCGTGAGGGGCTGCGGCGCGCTCAGTTGATTGAGCCACTGCTTTGTCTCAGCATTCGCGGCAGGTGTATCGTCGAGCAAAGTCGCATCCAGAAGCTCAGGGATGTCGTTGAGCAGAGCTCGCAGTTCCGACTGAATTGCAGTAGCAATGGGCTGATATTCTGCGCCGAGAGCAACACATGCTGCAACGGAGAGACGTTGCAGATCGAGCCAGGCGCGACTGCACGGAAGCGACATGGCCTGCTCCGC
>JAJXXG010001104.1 GCA_021781255.1 Acidobacteriota bacterium | reverse complement strand
GCTCACCTGCTCCTCGGTCTTCGGTCCGGAGGCGCCGCTGAATCCCGTCGAGGGAACAGCTGCCCGGCCCACGCCGGCCGTTCCGGCCACAAACTTCAGCAGGTCAAGCGCGATATCTTCATTGCGGCGGGCGCCAGGGCCCGCATTGGCAAGGGAATCCATCCTGAAAAGTTCTCCGAAATGGATGCTACCAGAATCCTCCCCTCCAGCGTTCCACTGCGCCCGCATCCCCAACGCGATACCCTGAAAGCAATGCACATCGCCTACATCGGCGTCGGGGCAAACATCCCCAGCCACGCCGGCCCGCCACAGGCCACGCTGGCTGCGGCAGCCGAACACCTGGCCTCGCTCGGTCAAATCATCGCGCGTTCTTCGCTCTACTCCACCCAGCCCGTCGGCTTTGCGGACCAGCCCCGCTTCCTCAACGCCGTCATCGCGCTGCGCACCGGCCTTGCGCCGCACACCCTGCTCCAGCGCCTGCTCGCCCTGGAGCGCGACTTCGGCCGCGATCGTGCTCATGGCATTCCCAACGGCCCCCGCACGCTCGACCTCGACATCCTGCTCATGGACGACCTGGTCCTGCACGAAGCCGACCTCCAGATCCCCCATCCGCGCCTCGCCCAGCGCGCCTTCGTCCTCGTCCCGCTCGCGGAGATCGCCCCCGGCACCCCCGACCCGCGCACCGGCCGCACCGTCGCGCAGCTTCTCCAGGCCCTCCCGCCGCAGGCCAACGCCGTGCAGCCCATCACCGGCAGCCAATGGAGCGCCGCCCGGTAAAATCGTCTGGTGAGCCTCGACTTCCACGTCAGCAATGCCACCTCCGCGGGCGGCCGCCGCGCGCAGCTCGGCCTGCCCCACCAGACCGTCGAAACCCCGGTCTTCATGCCCGTCGGCACCGCCGGTTCTGTCAAGGCCGTCCCGCAGGACGTGGTCGAGTCGCTCGGAGCGCAGATCATCCTCGGCAACACCTACCACCTCTACCTGCGTCCCGGCCACGAGGCCATCCGCCGCATGGGCGGCCTGCACCGCTTCATCAGCTGGCCCCGCGCCATGCTCACAGACTCCGGCGGCTTCCAGGTCTTCTCGCTCAGCAGCCTGCGCAAGGTCACCGACGAGGGCGTGCGCTTCCGCTCCCACCTCGACGGCAGCAGCCACTTCTTCACTCCCGAGCACTCCATGGATGTCCAGATCGCCCTCGGCGCGGACATCGCCATGGCCTTCGACGAGTGCACCGAGTATCCCGCCACTCGCGAGCGCGCTCAGGAGAGCCTGCGCCTTACCATGGCCTGGGCCCGCCGCTCTCTCGAACACTTCCGCGCCCATCAGCACCGGGTTCCCTGGCACGACCAGCTCGGCGGCCGCACCCAGAGCCTCTTCGGCATCGTCCAGGGCGGAACCTACCTCGACCTCCGCCGCGAAAGCGCCGAGCGCCTCATCGAGATGGACTTCGACGGCTATGCCATCGGCGGCCTCAGCGTCGGCGAGCCCCGCCAGCTCACCCTGGAGATGATTGCCGAGGTCCTGCCCCTGCTGCCCGCCGACAAGCCCCGCTACCTCATGGGCGTCGGCTACCCCGACGAGATCGAGCAATACGCCCGCATGGGCGTGGACATGATGGACTGCGTGCTGCCCACCCGCGCCGCCCGTCACGGCCTGCTCTTCACCAGCCAGGGCCGCGTCAACATCAAGAACAAGCAGTACGCTGAGGACCAGTCTCCGCTCGATCCCGCGTGCGACTGCATGGTCTGCCGCCGCTACTCCCGCGCCTATCTGCGCCACCTCATGCAGGCCGGCGAGCCGCTTTCGGCCACGCTCAACACCATCCACAACCTCGCCTATTACCTTGGCATCATGCGCCGCGTTCGCGCGGACCTGCAGGCCCCGCAAACCGCATGACCGCCCGCATCGCACTCACCGGCACGTTCCAGGAGATCCTGCCATGACCGCACAGCCCCCGCATCCGCCACGCGTTCCCTTGCTTCAGAAGGATCAGGTCACCCCGGAAGCCGCCGTGCTCTACCAGCAGCTTCTCGCCACCCGCGGCGTCGTGCCCAACATGTTCAAGGCCCTCGCCCACGTGCCCGATCTGGCGCTCGGCATCACCGCCCTGCTCAAGCCCCTCATGGGCGAGGGCGCCCTGCCCGCCTGGTACAAGGAGCTCATCGCCACCCGCGTTGCCTCGCTCAACCAGTGCGAGTACTGCGTCAGCGCGCATCGCCACCTCGCCCTTCAGCGCGGCGCGACCCCGCAGCAGGTGGCCAGCTACGATGCCTTCGAAACCGGTCCCTTCACGCAGAAAGAGAAGGCAGGCTTCCGCTACGCCAGCCTGCTCCACGCCTCCGGCCACGCCATCCACGACGCGGCCTTCCACGACCTCCAGGCGCACTTCAGCCCCGCAGAGATCGTCGAGCTCACCGTCCTCGCAGCGGCCTTTGAGATGTTCGCGCGCATCAACTCCTCGCTGCACATCCCCGTCACGCCGCTGCCCGCGGACTAGCCGCCTACTTCGCCAGTTCCTTTACAAAGAAGTCGGCCATCATGTGGTTCGCTTCAATCGCCTCCGGCAGCTTTGAGTCGTACCAGAAGGCATGCGGCAGCGCGTCAAACAACACCATGCGCGCATCCACGCCCGCATGCAGATAAGCGCGTTCCAGGTTCGCCGTCCCGCTCAGCAGCAGGTCGCGCCCGCTGGTCACAAACAGCGTCGGCGGCAGCCCGTGCAAATCCGCATAGACTGGCGAAAGCACCGGATCCCTGGCGTCGGTCCTGCCCACATACTTCGGAAGATGCGCGCCCGTCGCAGGTGGATCCAGATGCCCTGCCAGCCCGCCAAGCGAGTACATCGCCTGCGAATCTCCCGCGCGCGCAAAGTCGCCCATGCCGCTGAAGATGCCCAGCGCCGCAGGCATTGGCAGCCCCAGCTGCTTCAGCTTCACCGCCACCTCGCCCGTCAGAATCGCCCCCGCTGACGTGCCGTAAATCACGATGTGCTCCGGCTTGTACGTCTTCAGCAGCTCGCGGTACACGGCCACGGAGTCCTCCACGGCCGCAGGAAACGGAGACTCCGGCGCCAGCCGGTACAGCACCGCCACCACCTTGATCTTCGTGTACCCGGCAATTGGAATCGTCTCCGTATAGGACCCCGAGTCCGAGTCGAACCCGCCGCCGTGCAGGTTCAGCAGCACCTTGTCGCGATTGCTTTCCGGCATCCCTTCCGGTGTCACAATGCGCACCGGCACGCCCGCCATCGTCGTATTCACCAGCGTATTCGGGCATAGCCTGCTCCACTCCGCCGCCGCCCGCACCGCCCACGCATCCGTGCTGCGCCGGCGCTCTGCCAGCGGCACAGCTGGCCCCTGGTCGGGCACCACGCGGCTCAGCCACTGCTGCGCCTCCGGGCTCAGTTCCTGCGGAATGGGCACTACCCGCGTCACGTGTGCCGTTCCCTGCGCGTCAATGTAGCTGGTGTCGCGCATCGGGGCCTCCGTCGCCGTCGTGGGCTTCAGCGCCGCCTGTTGGGCCATCAGCGCCGAGGGCGCAAACAAAAGCAGAGACGCGGTGCAGCGAAATACCAGTGACATTCCGACGGTATCCTCCCTTGGGAAATCCCTTCGCCACCGTACCTGCCGGCGGCATCCGGACCCGTTCACCATACCAGACCACGCCTGCCCCGCGAATCACTTGCATCCGTGCCGCGCAAAACAAACGGGGAGCGGCAATGTTCGCTCCCCGTTCGCGGTTCGTCGTACTTGGGATTACTTCGGCAGTATCAGCAGCCCTGCCTCCAGCAGGATCTCCGTCAGTCGATCCAGTGCCCGCGGAAGCCGGCTGTGTACCGCGCGCGCACTCATGCCCAGCAGGTCAGCGGTCTCGGCCTGCGTATACTCCTGCAGCACAATCCGGCTCAGGATGCGGCGATCCAGCGCGCCCAGCTGATTCAGGCATCGCTCCACATCCAGAACAAAGATCACCGCGTCCTCAAACGTGCGGACCGGCCTGCTGGAAACCCATCCCCGCGCAATCGGCTCCCCCAGAATCGAGGGCGCCCGCCCCACCTGCATCGACGCATACAGGTAACGCCGCAGCATGCCTTCCGTGTGCTTGCGATAGAAGGCCAGGCTTGCATCCGGCTTCCCGGCACTGGCGCTTTCCTGCGCCGTCTGCTCGGGTCTTGCCATCTCCTTTTCTCTGTCTATTCCCGGGTCTGCAGACCAGATCTTGCGTGGACTGCTGGCTCCCCAGATCAACGGCAACCGCAGGGCTGCGCTCATTGCGCACCTCCCGCGGTGCCCACCACGGCCCACAGGCTCGCCAGCGGCTTGTGCAACGGACGACCGCGCCGCTTCCGGGTCTCAGGCAGTGGAAAGTCCTTCAGTTTGGTGTCACATTCCTTGCAGTAGACACTCCCATGATTGCTGGCACGGTACCAAAGACAACCGCAGCCCTCGCAAACCTTCAATTGCACGCGCAATTCCATGACGAATTCTCCAATACAGCGTTGTCCCCCACCGGTTCTGCCTTGTCGCGGCGATGCAGTAGGGTAGAGAGTACAAGCCCCGGAACCTCAGGATTCTGTTGTCCTGATGGGGGAGTGTCCGTGCCTGTCTCTCGTTCGTTGTCATGCTTCTAGCGCGCAGATTCTGGAATTCTCGCTTAGGTTCACTTCGGCTGCCTCTGGCGGGCCGCTCGAAGAGAAGCCGTATCTCTGCTGTGCACATGCCTTTCGTGTTCGTTGTTCATGCAACCTCCGCGGGATAGCGTTTCCCTACCCATCAGAGGGATTCCGATGTACGCCTTCTTCCAGTAAATTTCCCTCAAACCAGTGCGAGATGAAGTAAAGCCAATCTAGATTTGTGTCTATTCAGCGTCAACGCGTGGCGACACATTTCCTCAGTTCGGCGCTTTATCCGCGCGGCAAACCCTGAATATGAAGGCCAATCCGTACAATTCGGTTTTCTCTGGGAAAATTCAGACCGTTTGTCTCCATTGCTGGTGGCGGACTTTCCACAGATGAACTTTACCCAGATGCATGAGCGACTCCGTCTGGAACTGCTCCGCAGGATACAAAGGGGAACACTCAGCGTCTCTCTCCTCGCCCGACAGACCGGCTTTGGCCAATCGCACCTGTCGAACTTTCTGCACAGGCGGCGCCAGCTCTCACTTGAGGCGTTGGACCGCATCCTCGCCGCGCAGCACCTCGTCGCCTCGGATCTGCTGCCCACCAAACTCAGGGCCATCGACCTGCCGCCGCTCGAGGACAACAGCGCCGTACCCGTCGTCTCGCATGCCACGGCATTGAACGATCCCTACATTCGCTCATCCGCCGTGCAAGCCGTGCTGCATCTGCCGCAACAGGCACTGCAATCGCTTCGCGCGCGCGCCTCGGCCTCCCGCAAAACATGGCAGCGCTTCGTGGTCGTGCGCATCCCCTCTGCCGACGCCATGCCCATGGACCCGCTCATCCTGCCGGAGGCCCTCGCCGTCATCGACCGCCACTACAACTCGCTCGCGCCCTATCGCCCCAGCCGGCCCAACCTCTACGCCGTCCGCACCGGCGCGCACCTCTCCCTGCGCTATGCCGAGCTGGTCTCCGCGCGCCTCGTGCTCCGCCCGCTCAACATCGCCTTCCCCATCGATCTCATTGAAGTGGATAAACCAGAAGCGGCCAGCGAACTCATCGCCGGCCGCGTCGCCCTCATCCTCAACGAGTGCTGAGCACCCGCCACTTACACATCGTGGTCCGTATCCGGATTCGAGAATCGCGTATACCGCGAGAGGAAGTTCAGCAGCACCGTATCCGTCGGTCCGTTACGCTGCTTCGCAATAATGATCTCCGACTTGGCCTTATCCGCCTCAGACATCTCTTCCGTGCGGTTGTAGTAGGCCTCGCGATGAATAAACATCACCACGTCCGCGTCCTGCTCAATCGAGCCCGATTCGCGCAGGTCGCTCAGCAGCGGACGCTTGTCATCCCCGCGCCGCTCGCTCGCACGCGAAAGCTGCGAGAAGGCCATCACCGGCACATCCAGTTCCTTGCCCAGCCCTTGCAGGCGGCGCAACATCGCCGAAGCAAAGAGTGTACATTTC
>JAJXXG010000613.1 GCA_021781255.1 Acidobacteriota bacterium | reverse complement strand
CATACTCAGCCAACAGCTCCAGCTTCCTGTCCAGTACCCTCAGGCTCTTCTTTGAAACGTCGTCCGGTATCAGATTATCGATCGAGATCTGCATGTGGTCGAGGCCGGCCCGGTTCAGCCGTTCGATTCTCTCTTCAGTCAGCAGATACCCGTTCGTAATCATCCCCGCAATCGCGCCCGTTTTTCTCATGCGCTGGATTATGTCGTCCAGCCCGGGATGCGTCAGGGGTTCCCCGCCCGAAATCCCGATCATCGCCGTGCCCAGCCGCCCCAGGTGGTCGATTCGCAGGAACATCTCGTCGAGAGGTACAGGTTTCGATACCTTGTCGTACTCGTTGCAGTACGCGCAGCTCAAATTGCAAAAGCGCATAGGGATGATCTGCGCCAGCACCGGGTGCGACGTCGAGGCCAGCGCCCGCGCCACCATCGAGTATTCGCGCACCTTCCGCTTGGCGGCAATCAGCCGCCCACGCGCCGTGTCTCTGCGTCGAAGAACCATCTCTTCTATTGAATCACAGGCAGACCAGATCGTTAATTTCAGGGTGCAGAAGCGTTCAGCAGCCCTGCGCGCAGTCCAAGATCATCGCTGCGATCAACCTTCTTCTGCTTCACGCAGCCTTGCGATGACGGTGAAGTCTTCGAGCGTGGTAACGTCGCCCTTGATTTCGCCGTGCGTGGCGAGTTCGCGGAGCAGGCGGCGCATGATTTTGCCAGAGCGGGTTTTAGGCAGGGCCTCGGTGAATCGAATATCGTCAGGGCGCGCGAGGGAGCCGATCTCTTTCGAGACCCATTTGCGCAGCTCGTCTTTGAGATCGTTGGAGGGCTCGTGGCCCGATTCGAGGGTGACGAAGGCGGCGATGGCCTGGCCCTTGAGATCGTCGGGACGGCCTACGACGGCGGCTTCGGCCACCTTGGGGTGGGCGACGAGCGCGGACTCGACTTCCATGGTGCCCAGGCGATGGCCGCTTACGTTGATGACGTCGTCCACGCGGCCCATAAGCCAGAAGTAGCCGTCGGCGTCCTGGCGTGCTCCGTCGCCAGTGAAGTAGCAGCCGGGCACGTCGGACCAGTAGGTCGACTGGTAGCGCTCGGGGTCGCCGTACACCGTTCGCGCCATCGAAGGCCAGGGCTTCTTGATCACTAACAGCCCGCCGTGGCCGGCAGGTACAGTTGAGAAATTGCCTTCGGCGTCGGGGCGGGTAACCACTTCAGCCTGGATACCGAAGAAGGGACGCGTGGCCGAGCCGGGTTTCGTCGGAACCGCTCCGGGAATGGGAGCGATGAGGATCGAGCCGGTCTCGGTTTGCCACCAGGTATCGACGATGGGGCAGCGGTTGTGCCCGATCTTTTCGCGATACCACATCCAGGCTTCCGGGTTGATCGGCTCTCCCACGGTGCCGAGAAGGCGCAGCGAGTCGAGCTTGTATTTGTCGACGTGTTGGTCGCCCCACTTGATGAAGGCGCGAATGGCGGTGGGCGCGGTGTAGAAGATGGTGACGCGGTGGTCGTCGATAATCTTCCAGAAGCGTGAAAAGTCGGGGAAATTGGGCGCGCCTTCGTAGATGAGAACCGTAGCCCCGTTCTGCAGCGGCCCATACACAACATAAGAGTGGCCGGTAACCCAGCCGATGTCGGCCGTGCACCAGAAGACGTCGTCGTCGCGCAGGTCGAAGACGTATTGGGCGGTGAGGTAGGTTTGCACGGCGTAGCCACCAGTGGTGTGGACCAGGCCCTTGGGTTTGCCGGTGGTTCCGGAAGTGTAGAGGATGTAGAGCGGGTCCTCGGAGTCCATGGGTTCGGCGGGGCAATCTGGCGCAGCGTCAGCGATGAGATCGTGCCACCAGTGGTCGCGGCCCTGAACCATGTTGACGGGCGAGCCGGTGCGCCGGTAGACGACGACATGCTTGACGGTGGGGCAGGCCGCTATGGCTTCGTCGACGGTGCGCTTGAGGGGGATTTCTGATCCGCGGCGATAGCTCGAGTCCTGGGTGAGGATGGCGACGCAACTGGAGTCGTTGACGCGGTCGGCGATGGCGTTGGCGGCAAACCCGCCGAAGATGACCGAATGGATGGCGCCGATGCGCGCGCAGGCGAGCATGGCGATGGCCAGCTCAGGCGTCATGCCCATGTAGACGGCCACGCGGTCGCCCTTTTGAATGCCGAGCGACTTGAGGACATTGGCGAGTTTTTGCACCTCGGCGTGGAGCTCAGCGTAGGTAAGGCGGCGAACTTCGCCCGGCTCACCCTCCCAGATGATCGCGGTTTTCCGGGAGCGTTCACCGAGTGCGTGGCGGTCAACACAGTTGTAGCTCAGATTGAGCTTGCCGCCGACGAACCACCTGGCCCAGGGAAGGTTCCACTCCAGAACCTTGTCCCAGGGCTTGAACCAGTGCAGTTCCTGCGCCGCGCCAGCCCAAAACTTCTCGGGATCTTCAATGGATTGCTTGTAGAGGGCTTCGTATTCGGCGAGACTGCCGATGCGGGCCTTGGCGCTGAACTCTGCGGGCGGGGGAAAGACGCGGTTTTCACGGAGCGTAGAGTCGATATCCTGGTTGGCAGCGGAGACTGGCAAGGAAGACATGCAGGGTCCTTTAATGAAGCAGTTCTGACTCGGCAAGCGGCATGCGTGTTCCCAGGTTCCAGAAGCGAGATCTGGGCGCCCCGCAGGAGAAGCTCAGGTTGTCACTTTATCGAGCCAGACGCGTGGAGGGCAAGTGGGGAGCCACGGGCGGCAAGCCGGCAGGTGCAGCTGGCGGGTCGGGATATTTCAGTCCAGCCTCTTGACAAGGGGTTCAACTCGGGGTATATTTAGACGAATTTCTAATTAAGCATGGGGCTAATTAACCATGAGCAGCAACGCGGCTTTCAAGGCGCTGGCCGATCCGACCCGGAGGGAAATTCTAGCCATGCTGCGGCGGGGCGAGATGACGGCCGGCGCACTGGCGGAACGGTTCGACATGACCAAGCCGTCCATGTCGCACCATTTCGCGGTCCTCAAAGAGGCCGATCTGATCACCTGCCGCCGCGAGGGACAGCAAATCTGGTATGGACTGAACACCACAGTGGTGCAGGACGTGATGGCATGGACCATGGACCTGCTGGGAGACGCAAACCACAAGAAAGGCAAACGGGCATGACGCGCAGAATCATTGTCTTTGAGCTGCTGTTGATTGCAGCCTCAATCGCCGCGACGGCGATTCTTTATCCGCACCTGTCGGCGCGGGTTCCCACGCATTGGAATCTGCACGGCGAGGCCAACGGCTTTTCGCCCAGGAGCGCGCTGTGGATCTTCGGTCCCGGCGCCCTGGTGCTGCTGCTGGCTTTCACTGCGGCGCTGCCCTGGCTCTCGCCGCGCCGTTTTGAAGTGGACACATTCCGCTCGACCTACAGCCTCATCATGCTCAGCATGTTCCTGCTCTTCGCATATCTGTATGGGTTGATGTTGTGGGCCGGCTCCGGTCTGCGCATCGACATGAGCCACGCCCTGGTGGGCGCCATCTGCATCTTCTTCGCCGTCATCGGCAACGTGCTCAGCAAAGTGCGCCGCAACTTCTATATCGGCATACGAACCCCCTGGACGCTTGCCAACGAGCGCGTCTGGTACGCCACGCACCGCTTCGCCGCCAAGTGCTTCGTCCTCGCCGGATTGCTCGGCCTGGCGCTGACCATTGCCGGCGTTCCGCTCGGGCCCCTTGTGACGATCCTAGTCGGCGCGCTCGCTCCCGTCGTCTACTCTCTCGTCTACTACAAGCAGCTCGAACGCCGCGGCCAGCTCTGAACCCGTCCTCCTGGCGCGAAAGGAAAGATATGAAATTTGCTGTGACTCTCAGAATCACAGCCGTGCTCTTTGCGGCTACATGCTTCGCTCCTCTGGCACGCGCCCAGGCGCAACTGACCGGCGACTGGCAGGGAACCCTCAGCGCCGGCGGCACCGAGCTGCGGCTCATTTTACACATCACCGCCGGCAAAGACGGCGTGCTCGCCGCCACGCTGGACAGCATCGACCAGGGCGCGTTGGGCATCCTGGTAAGCGCCATCGCGCTCAAGGGATCGGCATTCAGCATGACGGTAAACGCCGTCCACGGCGCCTATGAAGGCACGGTCAACAAGGACGCGACCGAAATTGACGGGACCTGGAACCAGGGCCAGCCGCTCACGCTCAACTTCAAGCGCGCCGCGCCGCAAGAAGCCGTCAAGCCCGCGCCGCCGTCCGACATCGACGGCGCGTGGATGGGCACGTTGAGCGCCGGAGCCATTCAGCTTCGCGTCGTATTCAAAATCACGAATACGACGGATGGGCTGACCGCGCGCATGCAGAGCCCAGACCAGAGCCCCATGTGGATTCCCGCCAGCGCCGTCAAGCGCGACGGCGCTTCGCTCACCATTAAAGTGAAGAGCATCGGCGCTACGTTTGAAGGCAAGATTGCCGCCGACCTCAGCTCCATTGACGGCACGTTCTCGCAGATGGGGAACGACCTGCCACTCCTGCTCAAGCGCGTCAAGGATGAGTCGTCGCTGGAACGTCCGCGCCCGCAGAATCCGGTCAAGCCCTATCCCTATCGCGAAGAGGACGTGACTTACACCAACAGGGCGGCGGGCGTAACGCTGGCTGGGACGCTGACGATTCCGCCCGGTAAGGGGCCGTTCCCCGCGGTGTTGCTGATTGCAGGCTCCGGGCCGCACGACCGCGACGAGAGCATCATGGGCCACAAGCCGTTTCTGGTTCTCGCCGACCATCTCACCCGCCGCGGCATCGTGGTGCTGCGCGCCGATAAGCGCGGCATCGGCAAGTCTACGGGCAACTACGCCACGTCCACCACCGCCGATTTTGCCGACGACGCCCAGGCCGGCGTCGATTATCTCAAGACGCACCCGGAGGTCGATCCGCACCGCATCGGCCTCATCGGCCACAGCGAGGGCGGCATCATCGCGCCCATGGTCGCCGCGCGCGACCGCGACGTGGCCTTCGTGGTGATGATGGCCGGCTCCGGCGTGCCCGGCGACCAGATCCTCGAAGCGCAGCAGCGGCTCATTGAAGAAGCGTCCAGCGAAAGCAAGGACAAAGTCGAACAAGACGCCGAACGGGAGCGCGAGCTCGCCGCGCTGGTCGAAAAAGTACAGGACCCCGCCGCGCTCGACAAGCAGTTGCACACTCTGCTCGCCGGCAGCATGCCCGAAGCACGGATCGGCGCCGAGGTCAAGCTCGTCGATTCCCCCTGGTTCCGCTATTTCCTCACCTACGATCCCGCCACGGCGCTGCGCAAGCTCACCTGCCCGGTGCTGGTGCTGAACGGCGAAAAGGATCTGCAAGTGCCGCCCGCGCTCAACCTGCCCGCCATTCGCAAGGCCCTCGACGAAGCCGGCAACCAACGCTACGAGATCGATGAACTGCCCGGCCTCAACCACCTTTTCCAGCTCGCCAAGACCGGGCTTCCCACCGAATACGCCCAGATCGACATCACCATCGCCCCGGTTGTGCTCGACAAGATCACGAATTGGATAATCAGCCAGTAGAAAGCAGGGAGCGAACCGGTCGTGCAAACAGAAAAGCCCTACTCGTGAGCAGGGCTTTTGGTTGGAACGCGCAAAGGGCCGCAGAGAATCAGTGCTTCTCGACCTCGGCGGCGGACGCCATCTTGGCTTCGGCTTCGGAGATGACGCGGAGAGCTTCGTCGTAAGCGGCTTCGCTTTCGCCGGCTTCTTTCCAGAGCTTGAGGCCGCGGTCCAGTTGCTGCTCAGCGCGCTGCACGTCGATCTCCTCGGGCTTGAGCGCGTCGGAGGCCAGGATAGTGACGCGATTGGGCAGAACCTCGACGAATCCCCAACTGACGTTGTAGCGCGTGACTCCGTCGGGACTGCCCGGCTCCGATCCTGCTGCGCCGTGCACCGTGACGTCGCCAGCGCCCAGCTCGGCCATGAGCGGCGCGTGGCCGTAGAGCACCTCCATGTAGCCGGACCTCGACGGCAGCTCCACGGCGGAGGCGTCGCTCTCAAAAAGCGTGCGCTCGGGGGTGACGAGACGGACGCGAAGTTGGTTGGATGTTGGTTCAGCCATAAATACCTTCGAGCTCCTGGCTTCTAACTTCCAGCTT
>JAJXXG010000690.1 GCA_021781255.1 Acidobacteriota bacterium | reverse complement strand
TGCGCGCTTGCCGCGGGTTGCAAAACCTTGTTTTGAAAGACTCTTGGGAAGGGTGGAGCTGATGGGACGAATCCCGTCGGGATTCCCGCATTGACATGAGTGTACTGCAGCGCCGGCGGCTCAACGGCAAAACAGCATTCTCCTTGCGGCAGGCCGCAGTGGACTGCCGCAGCGCCTTTCAGGGTTGAGTCGATCGGGCGGTTGGCGATGGCGGCAGGTCCGCGCGGCGCATCCAGCGGGCTGTGGTCGCGTGATCCGTCCGTGTGCCTGCGCGTCTGCCGCGCTTCAACGCAGCCCGACCATGCCGCGCACGCTCTCGATCAGGCGGGGTGAGTCAAAGCCTACGCCGTGCTTGAAGACGGTTTCTACGCGCTCCACCGCGGTGATGTCCTTTGTCACGATGCCGTTTACCACCACTAGGTCCGCCTGCTTGCCCGCCGCAATGGTTCCGATGCGGTCCGCGCGACCGAGATATTCCGCGCCGTTGAGGGTCGCAATCCGGATCGCCTGCTCGGGCGTGAATCCGGCCTGCACCAGCAGTTCGAGGTTGCGCTCGTCGCCGAAGCCCGGCAGCACCGCGCCGTAGCCTGTTGGATCGCAGCCGGCCATCAGCAGGCCGCCCGCTTCGACAAACTTGCGCTCGAACTGCATCTCCTTTTTCATCAGGGCCGGCCTCCATGATGTTGCCGCGCCCTCCAGGATGATCGACCGCGTGGTGAGGGTGCCGGACCAAGACGTAGGTGGCAGAGAGTCGCGCTCTCGCATCATGAACGCCATCGGAGGATGGCCCGGCTCGATGCTGTCGAGCACCGCCAGCGTTGAGGTTACGGCAACATGCTTTTGCACGAGCGTGTGAATCATGGTCTCCACCGGCGCGCTGTCCATCTCCACGTGCTGGGCGAGAAATGCCGCCGCGTCGGCCGGGCACTCGCCTTCCTTGCGGCCGGGAGAAAACTCGGTATCGACCGCGATGCCGTGTTCGAGGTTGTCGATGCCCATGTTGGCCGCCTCGGTGAATCCCACAGAACAGAGGTGCCCCGTGATCTTTTCCCCGTGGGCGTGCACCTCCGCAATCGCGGCCTTGAGGTCAGCCGGCGCAATGTGCATGTAGGCCTTCCATGACGTCACGCCCTCTCCCACCCAGTAGTCCACCATGGTGCGGGCATCGTCGGGCCCCGTCAGGATGTGCATCTGGGGAATCAATGGCGGAGCGCCCTCGAGGTACGGCCCGGTTACGTCCAACTCCGGCCCCGGCACTCGGCCGGCGTCAATGTCCTTCTTGATGTTGAGATCTGTATACGGCTCAATGCTGCCTGTGGTGCGCGCCGTGGTTACGCCGCCTGCCAGGTAGAGCCGCGGCGCCGTGTCCACCAGTTCTCCACCCACAAGTCCCTGCAACGTGGGGCTCACAGGCTCGCTGTAGAAGAGGTGTTCGTGCATTCCCACCAGCCCGGGGTATACGGTGCGTCCGGTGAGGTCGAGGGATTTTGCGCCGGCCGGAATCGGCACGCTCGCACTTGGCCCCACTGCGGCAATCTCTCCGTGGTCGATCATGATCGTCTGGTCGTTCTTAGCGGGGCCGCCTGTGCCGTCAATCACTTCCACGTGTTCGAGGGCGATCACGGGATCGTCCACGGAGATAAAGGGTGCAAGCGGGTTGGCGGGCGGACGCTGGGCGCCAGTGGAGGCACACAGGGCAAAGACGCAGGGCAGGACAAGGGAAGCGCGCGACATAGAAGCCACCTTGCGTCACGCAGACGCACGCGTCAAGGTAAATTCGGAGGACGGGGACGGAGCGGGGTTCCGGCACGGACCTGCCCGGCCGCCAGAGCGCCGAGCGTGTTCGCGAGGGGGTGGGGTCACCATCCAGCGTGCGCGAAGGTAAGACCTGAAGCCACAAAAGTACCACTCTGGTTACCACGGAAAGGTTACGTGGGGAGGATTCTCAATCGGGTCAGTCGGTGATTCAATACTGAGTGACGGCCCCCTGTGATTGCCGCCGTCTATATAAAGGGAGAGGAAGACCATATCCCATGAGCCTTGCCGATTATTATGAGTTTCTTCAGATAAGCCCGCATGCAGATCCTGAGACGATTCATCGCGTCTATCGCTATCTGGCGACGCGGTACCATCCGGACAATCCGACGTCGGGGAGCCCGGACAAATTCAATCGGCTGAAGACGGCCTACGACGTATTGTCGGATCCAGGCCGGCGTTCAGAGTATGACGCGCGACGGGAGATGGCGATCAAGCATCCGATCCCCCTGTCGACTTCGATCGACTTCATGGACAACCTGGACGGGGAGCTGAACCGGCGGCTTGGGGTGCTGGCGGTTCTGTATTACCGGCGTCGCGGCAACCCTTACGCGCCAGAGGTAGCGCTGGCGGAGGTTGAAGCGCAGATGGGCTTCCCGCGCGACTATCTGGACTTTACGACGTGGTATCTGGAGAAGAAGGGCTATATTACCCGGGCAGACAACTCGGACTTTACGCTGACGGTAGCGGGGGTTGATTTTGTGGAGTCGCAGCGCGCAAACCTGCCGGTGCTGAACAATCTTCTGACGACCGGCTCGGAGTCCATGGTAGGCAGCATGGTGATGGAGGAAGCCGAGGCAGCAGCGGAGGCGGTAGCGAGCCACACGATCGAGGACGAAGCACAGAAGAACGATCGCCTGAAGAAGCGCGCCGAGCGGCGGAAGAGCAAGAAGGATCGCCGGCTGGGCTTGCCCGATCCGCGCACGAATCCGGTGGATAGGCGGTTCAACGCGGCGGAGCGGCGCGTGACGCCGATGGAGCTGCCGGTGCTTGAAGAGACCATGGCGGAAGTGGAGGTAGTGGAGATGGATGCCGGCGCGGTGCTTGGCGAGGAACAGGTAGCCGCCTGAGGCGGCGGACAGATCGACACGGGCCTTCCCGATCGAGCCCCAGGAACAGCTGTTGCGGATTTCCGCAGCAGCTGTTCCTGTTTTGGGCGGGGCTCTGCGTATTAGGATGGTCAGGTTCACACAGAGCGGCGCGCGCGCGTCCCAAGGAGAACCGATGGTCACACGCAGAGAGTTTCTGGACACGCTTGCAACCGGGGCGGCGGGTCTTGCGATGAGCAGCACGGCCAAGAGTTACGGGCAGATCATGGGCGCGAATGAGCGCATCAACTTTGCTGTTTTCGGGCTGAACAGCCGGGCCTATGCGCACCTGCAGGGGCTCCATGCCAATGCGGCCGCGGCGCGGATTACGCATGTGGCGGATGTGGAGACGAATATTCTGGCGCGGTTTGCGGCGGCGACGGCGAAGACGATGGGCACGGCGCCGGCCACGGCGCAGGACTTTCGCAAGGTGCTGGAGAGCAAGGACGTGGATGCGGTGACGATTGCAACGCCGGACCACTGGCACATGCCGATGTCGATGCTGGCGCTGGAGGCGGGCAAGCATGTTTACGTGGAGAAGCCGTGCAGCCACAACCCGGCCGAGGGCGCGCTGCTGGTGCGGGCGCAGCGGAAGTACGGCAAGCTGGTGCAGATGGGAACGCAGCAGCGGTCGTCGCCGCACACGATTGACGTGATCGGCAAGATTCACGCGGGTCTGATCGGGCGGCCATACTATGCCAGGTGCTGGTACAACAACACGCGCAAATCGATTGGCCATGGCAAGCCGGCGCCGGTGCCGGCGACGCTGGACTGGGACCTGTGGCAGGGGCCTGCGCCGCGCCAGCCCTACACGGATAATGTGCAGCCGTACAACTGGCATTGGTTCCGGGTGTGGGGCACGGGCGAGGCGCTGAACAACGGCACGCACGAGGTGGACGTGTGCCGGTGGGCGCTGGGCGTGGATTATCCGCAGCGGGTGACGGCCTCTGGCGGGCGGTATGCGTACAAGGACGATTGGCAGTTCTACGACACTATTGTGACCAGCTATGAGTACGAGGACAAGATGATCTCGTGGGAGAGCACGAGCTGCCAGGGGATGCGGTACTTCAACCGCGGACGCGGGTCGCTGATCGAAGGCACGGAGGGCACGATCCTGATTGACCGGGACGGGTACGTGCACTATGACCTGAACGGCAAGCAGATTGACGAGCTCAAGGTGGGCCGGGCGACCTCGACGGCGGACCTGGTGGGCGCGGATTCGATGACGGACCTGCACTTTGGCAATTTCATCGCGGGCATTCGCACGGGAGCCAAACTGAATGCGCCGGTCGACGTCGGCAACGTGGCGGTGACGATGCTGCAACTGAGCAACATTGCATGGTTTGTGCATCGCGCGCTGAACCTGGACACGGCGGACGGAAAGATTCAAGGGGATGCGGAGGCGATGACCTACTGGGGCCGCAGGTACGAACCGGGCTGGGCGCCGAAGCTGTAGGGTGAAAGCGGGGCATGCTTGCGTGCGATGAAAGGAAAAGCTTGCCGCGGCATGGAGGCGAGCCGAGCCTTTGATGGCGTGATTTACACTTCTTGGAAATAGTCGGCTCCCGACGCGCGCAGACCGCAAGGCGGCGCGCAGCTGCGCCACCGGAGGAATCCACTGTACATGCGTTGCCTTTCCTTTCTGCTTTCCGCTTGTGTTGTCTCTGCGTCTGCCGCTGTGGCGCATGCGGCCGATGCCCCGGCAGTTCCACTGACGGTGGAGAAGATTTACGCACACGGACCGCTGATCGGGCGTCCGCCGAAGGATCTGGTGTGGTCTCCGGACGGCAGGCACGTGACGTATATGGATGGGGGAGAGCTGATTGATCTTGACCCCGGCACGGGCAAGCCTCATGTGCTGATCAGCCGGGCGAAGATGGCTCCGCTGGTGGGTTCTCAGCCGGACAGCGAAGAGGACCGGGATCATCGCGCGCGCTACGGCGAGGCGACCTACATCTGGGCGCCGGACTCGAAGCATCTGCTGTTTGATTCCAATGGTCGATTGTGGATCTACGATCTTGGCACGGGGACGGGTCTGCAGATTGGATTCACGGGCGCGGCCTCGGGGGACGATCCGAAGTTTTCGCCGGACGCTTCGTCGATTTCATTTATCCGCAACCACGCGCTGACGGTGCTGCATCTGCGCGAGCCGGGGAATCCGCTGACGGTGCTGGCGCCCTCGCCCGACCCGACGCTGCTGAACGGCGAAGTGGACTGGGTGTATGAGGAAGAGCTGGGTGTACGCACGAACTACCACTGGGCTCCGGACTCGAAAGGGATTGCGTTTTTACAGATGAATGAGACGGAGGTTCCGGTGTACCCGCTGACGGACTGGATTCCGACGCACGCGGTGGTGCGTGGCCAGCGGTATCCGCAACCGGGCGATCCGAATCCGGCGGTGCGGGTGGGCGCGGTGATGGCCGAGGGCGGCAAGATCTACTGGGTGAAGCTGCCGATCCGCGATGGACAGGACTATATTCCGCGGTTTGGCTGGGTGAACCGGACGACGCTGTGGATCGAGACGCTGACGCGGGACCACAAGCATCGGGCGATTTACTTTGCGGATCTGGGGGCGGGCACGACGCGCAAGATGCTGGAGATTTCCGACGACAAGTTCCTCGACGAGACGTATGACGTGACGGTGGCCGACGGATCGATGGTGCTGACGAACTGGACCGATGGACACAACCACATCTATCTCTACAGCTTTGACAAGACGCACCCGCTTGGCGCCGATGCGCGGCTGGAGCGGCAATTGACGAAGGGCGACTTTGATGTGGCCAAGGTGTATCGCGTGGACATTGCGCGAAAGTTTGTGGACTATGCCGCGAACGAGGGCAGCGTGCTGGAGCAGCAGATCTGGCGGGTGAGCTTTGCCGGGGAACGCACGGCGGTGACGACGAGCGCGGGGACGCACGAGGCGACGTTTGAGCCGCACGGCGGGGGCTATGTAGATCGGGTTTCAACGCGGATGACGGCGCCCACGCTGGAGTTGTGCGAGGCGAAGGGGGAGTGTCACGTCTTTTGGGAGACGCACGCGCTGGAGCCGTATGGCCTGCGTTCGCCGGAGCCGCTGGAAGTGAAGGCGCACGACGGAACCACGCTGTACGCCACGCTGCTGTTGCCGGCGGGTGCGACGACGGCGGCGAGTGTGCCGCTGATCGTGAATCCCTATGGCGGGCCGGGGCCGCAGG
>JAJXXG010000666.1 GCA_021781255.1 Acidobacteriota bacterium | reverse complement strand
CCCCGTGCGGAAGACGTTCTGTAGCCGGTTCATGATCGGTCGCTCCGAAGGTCGCCCCCAAAGGGACGAGCGGCGGCGCATTCGCCTCTCGAAAACGACAGTTATCAGTTCCTCTCGGTGGCGCAAAACATCCGCACGGGCCACGGCATCCGCACCGCACTCATCTTTTTCGACGTGGAACGCAGCCACGGCCAGATGCCGGCGCCGCTCACAACCTTTCCCCCGCTTTACCCTCTCGCCATCGCGGCGCTGGGGCATTTTGCGGCTAACCTCGAGCTCGCCGGACGCCTCGTTTCCATGCTGTCTTTCGCCCTGACCGCGGCCCTCCTCGCCATCGGCCTGATTCAGTTGCGCGCCGCGCCTCTCGTCCGGATCTTCATCCTCATTCTCTTCCTCGCCAACGCAACTCTGCTTGGCTTCGCCACTTCCATCCTGTCGGAGCCGCTCTTTACCCTGCTTATCGTCGGCGTCGCTGACGGACTCTTCTGGATTGAGGCCGAGCTGGCCTGCGGCCGCTTTCGCCCTCTGCCGTCCGCATGCATCCTTTCCCTCGCCGGCCTTGCCTGCTGGGTCCGTTATGCCGGATACTTCATCGTCCTGGCGCTGGCCGTCTATCTGTGCGCCGGTTTTCTTCTGCGCCCGTCGCGACCGCGGCTGATGCTGGCCGCGCTCTACCTGCTGCCCATCGGGATTGCGCTGGCGCTGGCCGCGCGCAACCTCCGCATCGCCGGCAATTGGAGAGGTGGCAACGATCTGGTGGTTCATCACTCCCTGCAATCCGTGCTGTGGATCTACTGCGCGGGCCACTACCACCTGTTCCTTGGCAACCATGCGCTCTCGCTCGGCTACGGCGAGGGAACCGTGATCGCCGCTCTGATCGCGCTCAGCGTTCTGGCGACCATCGTCTTCACCGCGCCTGCTCCCGCCGATGCTCCGGCTCCGGCGCTCCGGCGTCAGACGCTTCTGCCGGTTCTCCTGGTTTTGATCTATACGGCGGCCATGATCTGGGCCGGCCTTCACTCCGACATTACCTTCGGAGGCCGCATGTTCCTGCCCATGCTTCCCTTCTACCTGCTGCTCTTCGCTGTCTTCATCGGCGCACTGGACCGCCGCATCGCCTTCCGTCCCATGCGCGCGGCGCTCCTCACCGTGCTCGTTCTGCTCGGCCTGGGAGTAATAGCCGCCAACGCGCGCGACCTGGCCATGGCCCCGCAACCGGCTCCCGACCAGATTGTCTCCGCCGATTTTGCCGCGCCCACCGCCTCCGGCCAGCCGCTGACGCAATGGCTGCGCAACCACACTACGGCCGACGAGGTGCTTCTGGCAGAGGATGGTCAGGCAACCGGCTTTGCTCTCGGCCATCCCACCGTGGCCCTGGTCGACTCCGAGTACAGCCGCATCACCTGGGACTGCGCTACCGTGGCTGCAACGCTGGCCCGCTTTCATGCCCGATACGTTGTTCTCTACCGTGCCGCCTCAGCCGCAGCCACAAGCCATCACAGCGCCCACCCTAATACCGTGCTTCGCGCCGAGTCTCCGTTTGTCGCAGCCGCGCTCGACGGCACCATACCGTGCGGCTTCGCCATAGCCCAGGAAAATGCGGCCGTTCGCATTCTGCGCGCCCCGCGGCCATAACAGCGGCCGCTGGGCCGGCAATTCGCCGGCTTCCGCATCTCACCCTGCCGTTCTGGAGCCTGCAAACGGCCACTGCCCGAGCCGCCGCGCCCGCAGCAGATAAACCAGCGTTCCCGACGCGGCAATGCCTGCCGCCACCGCCAGTTCCTTGAGCGCATGGGAGCGGTAGACCAGCAGAAATCCGAAGCCAGCCATCGCAAACAGCGGCGGCAGCGGAAACAGCGGCATGCGGAAAGGGCGCGGCAGATCCGGCCGACGCAGGCGCAGATAGACGACGCCGATCTGCTGCAGCAAGAACTGCAGCAGAATGCGCGTGATCACCAGCAGCGTAATCACCTGCGTCAGCGAGAAAAAGCAGAAAAATGCCCCCGCCAGTCCCAGAACAACAAGCGACCGGTGAGGAATGCCGTGCCGAGGATGAACCGCGGCAAGATAGCCAAAATAGTTACCGTCACGGGCAGCGGCGTAGGGCACGCGCGAGTAGCCCAGCTGCAGCGAGAAGACGCTGGCAAACGCGGTCCAGACAATGAGCGCGGCAATGGTGAAGCCGGCCCATCGACCAAAGGCGGAACGGGCAATATCGGCGACAAGCTGACCGTGCGGGAACGCGGATGAAGCGGCACGGCCGGCCGCGCCTCCCAGCGAGGGCAGGACGGCGAGATTCATTAAAACGTACAAAGCACCTACAAAGATGACCGAGAGCAGGATCGCGCGCGGAATCGTCCGCTCCGGCCGCCGCACCTCGGCGGCAAGAAAACAGATGTTGTAGTAGCCCCAGTAGCAATAAGTCGCCAGAAGGGTAGCCTGCGCGAGCCCTCCCAGCGATCCCAGGGAAGCGGAGAGAGAAGAGGCAGCTGGAATATGCCAGCCGCCGCGCGCAGCCGATTGAGCAAATCCTGAAACGATGACGCCGGCAAGAGCCGCTATCACACCGGCAAAGAGCACCCAGGCCATGCGCGCAACCGAGCGGATGTTGCGATAGAGCAGCACCGTGACCAGCAGGCAGGCTCCGGTCGCCGCAAACTGCGCGAAGTGAATCCCCGGGAAGGCCGGCAGAGGCGTCCGTTCCAGTCCGGGCCAAAAAACGGCCAGAAAGCCGGTAAGGCCGATGCAGCCCGAAGCAATCGAAAGCGGCGCCGTAAAACCCACCTGCCACACATAGAGAAAACTGAGCCAGTTGCCGGCACGGTCCGGGCCATAGATCTCGCGCAAAAATGCATACGAACCGCCTGCGCGTGGAAAAGCGGCGCCTAATTCTGCCCAAACCAGGCCGTCTGCAATCGCGATCGCCGCTCCGAGCATCCAAGCCCACAAGGAGAGCTGAAATCCCGCAGCGAGTATGACCAGTGGAAGCGTAATAAACGGCCCTACGCCAATCATCTCCAGCATGTTGAAGAGTACGGCGGAGCGCAGGCCAACACGGCGCTGGAGCGCATCCGCGGCTGAATCGGGCGGGTTCCGGCCGTTCTCCGGTCCGGTGGATACAGGATGGTTTGGCAACATGAAGGCTACCGGTATCCAGATTATTACGGCCCGACCGGGGGCATTGACGCGGGAGCGTGGGTTCGGGGAGACTGAGGGCTGCCGTACACGTGTGCACTTTGGGGTTCGACTCATGGCGGAGAAAGACGGAGACCGGGCCGCAGGAACTCCGCGCGCAGGAATCAGGCGCGCTCTGCGGCTGCCCGACCGACCGCCTCTGCGCCCGCCCTCCATCAAGGACATCGCGCGCCTGGCGCATGTCTCGCATCCGACCGTTTCGCGGGCGCTGCAGAACAGCCCCCTGGTCAATGCGGAGACCGCGGCCAGAATTCGCAAAATTGCAGCGGATCAGGGCTATCGTGCCAGCGCGGTGGCACGCGGCCTGGTCACGCGGCGTACGCGCACTGTGGGGCTGGTCGTCACCACCGTCAACGATCCTTTTGCCGGCGAAGTTACCTGCGGCATCGAGGAGATTGCCAGCGATCGCGGGTATGCGGTTTTCCTCGCCAACTCGCACGCTGATCCGGCACGGGAGCGCCGCGTGGTGCAAGAGCTTGCGGAGCGGCGCGTCGATGGCATGGTCGTAACATCTTCTCGCGTGGGGACGCTGTATCTTCCGCTGCTAAAGGAGCTGGATGTGCCCATCGTATTGGTTAACGATCAATACCCGGGCGAATTTGTTCACTCTGTCATGATCGCCAATCTTGAGGGCGCCCGCGCAGCAACCGAGCACCTGATCGGGCTGGGACACCGGAGGATTGCCTATATCGGCGACCGGGGCGGTTACCAGTCGGACACCGAACGGCTGGCAGGATACAGAGAAGCGCTCAGCCAGGCCGGGATCCGTTTCGCGCCCGAACTGGCGGTGGAAGGCAATGGGCTACCGTCCGGCGCAATCGAGGCCATGAGCAAGCTGCTGCAATCAGGCGATCCGCCAACTGCGGTTTGCTGTTATAACGACATGACCGCTCTGGGCGCAATGCAGGCAATCCGCGCTCGCGGGCTTAAAGTTCCAAAAGATGTGTCGGTGACAGGTTTTGACGATCTTTTCTTCGCCGCCTACCTGACGCCTCCGCTGACCACGGTAAGACAGCCAATGCGGCGCATGGGACAAATTGCAATGGAAAACCTATTCAAGCTGATGTCGGGCGAGGAGTCGATGGCTCAGATCAAGGTGCAGGCGGAGCTTATCGTAAGGGAATCGACGGCCAGAGCGCCCAAACGGGAGGGCAGGCATGGGTGATGCAGTTACGAAAAACGGTGCGCCGCCGATCCTCACACCGTTGCGGGTGTATTGCACGGAAACTCCGATTATTCCGGCCATTCGCAAGCCCGAGTCTGTAGACCAGGCCATCCTGTCGCGCAGCCGGCTGATCTATCTGCTGACCGGCGACCCGGAGACCCTGGAGCCGATGATCCGGAAGATCACCGGCGCAGGCAAGGCGCCGATGGTGAATCTGGATCTGCTCAATGGATTCTCCCGCGACAAGTACGCGGTGAACTACCTCAAGCGCATCGGCGCATCGGGCATCATCTCGACGCACCTGGACCCGCTGCGCCACGCTTTGGCCATCGGGCTCTATGGCATACAGCGGACGTTTCTGCTGGACTCAGGCGCCATGGACACGATCACGAACCAGTTGCGCAACACGCCGGTGCATGCGCTGGAGATTCTGCCGGCGCTGGTTGCGCCCATGATGATCGAGCGGGTGCGCACGGTCTCAACGGACCTGCCCGTGGTGGGGGGCGGATTGATTTCAAGCATGAAGCAGGTCGAATCGCTGCTGCAGCAGGGACTGAGCGCGATCTCCACCAGTCATCCCCAGATGTGGATCAAGTGAGGCCGCCGGCAAGTGCGCCAACAAGCGCGACCGCTGGCTCCGGCGGCTCGTTCCCAACCTGAACCGGGATCTGGAAGCATCGGGAAACAGCCACGTGCGCAGGCTGCCCGCTACTCCGTGTCCGGATTGGGCAGGATCACATCGCGCACAATCGCATCCATCTCCGCGACCGCGGCAATAAACTGCCGCAGTGTGCGCCGGGTCGCGCCAAAGGCGTCGAATTGAGCGGGCGTCATTGCGCCCTCGTTATATGCGCGCGCGAAATCGGGGAATTTGTCGAGCAGCGTGGAGACAATGCGCGGGTCGACCGGAGTGCCGATGCGGTCGATGACTTCGACATCGCTCGCGTTGTATCGCTTTTGCCAAACGCAGGGAGGCGAAATTACCACATCGCCGCCGATCAATTCGCTCCAGTGCATGTGATTGCGAAAAGCGGCGGACAGGAGCCGCAGGCGGTAGCCGCGCTCGCGGTAGATTTTGTAGGTTTTCTTGAAGACGGCAACGCCCGCCCACTCCAGGTATCCGGGATCGACCGAGAGGTTGTGCTTGTCATGGAGGATCTTCAGCCAGTCATCAAGGCGTCCGACCATGAGGGTGCAGACGGGCCCCATGGTTGCGATATCCAAGCCCTCCGCCTCTCGCCGTCTGAGGCCGCGTTCGACGGCCTCAGCAACGGCGATGGCCTGGGGGAGGGTGAAACTGACGGTTGCGTTAATGCTGATGCCGCGATAGGTGGCCTCCTCGATGGCGGGAATGCCGGCCTCCGTGGCGGCGATTTTGACGATCATGTTGGGCGCAAGCTGATTGAAGCTGACGGCCTGCCGCAGCATGGCCGCGGCACTGCGATAGTTGCGGGGATCGGTCTGGATGGAGAGGCGGCCATTATGGCCCTTTGTCTGTTCGAAGACGGGGAGCAGGAGACGCGCGGCGTTGGCAGAGATCTCTTCGACGATGCGCCAGGCGAGCCCATCTTCGGTGAGCGCGGGATCGGCGGCGGCGAGTTCGAGCAGGCGCGGCTTCCAGCGGGGCAGCTCTTTTTTGAGGATGCTGACGGCGATCGAGGGATTGCAGGTAGCGCCGACGGCGCCATGCTCGATGGCATAGTTGAGCTCATCGACGGAGGCGGAGGCGTTCCACAGGGAGGTGGGGG
>JAJXXG010000831.1 GCA_021781255.1 Acidobacteriota bacterium | reverse complement strand
TGCGATGGAAAAGGATCGTGACGGGTGTCACGGGCATCGAGGCTTTATCCAGATGAAGGCGCTCTGCAGGTCAGGCTGTTGCCGCAAGGACCGGCTCGGCGGCTTCAGCCGGCTCGGCAGCCACCTTGCTCAGGAGCGATTGGACAACCTGCACTGCGCTATAGCTTTCGCGCCCCGGGGCCAGAAACTGGGCAATCGTGTTCAGGTCGTCGCCCACCGTTACCAGCGGCGGCTCCACCTGGCCATCCTTGCGCGTCTGCGCATGGCCGATATTGGCTAACAGCGCGTTGCACAGGCACTTGCGCCCCACGGTATCCTCAATCTTGCCGCCTTTTGCAACATAGGTGGCCACCGGCTCTGCGGCGCAGCGGTAACCGATTTTGCCATCCGGCTGCGCGTAGGGGTCGCGCAGGTAGCCGAGATCGCAGACGCGCTTCCGCTCCTGATAGATGTTCAGCGCGGACGAGGTACCCTCCAACTGCGCGACCTTGAAAGGGAAGCCGGTTGGCGAAGCCAGCGGGTCGGTGTAGACATCGCCCGTCCCTTGCAGCGCCTGTGCGAGCAGCCTCTTCTTGAGGTCCGCGCGCATGCCGGATTCCTCACTGAATGCGAAGGCCGTGCCCACCTGCACACCCGCTGCGCCCATCGCAAGCGCCTCGCGCAGCTTGTCGGCATTGCCGTAGCCGCCTGCGAGCCAGAAAGGAGCGCCCAGTTCCCGGAGCGCCGCGATATCCACCTTGTCCCGCTCGCCGTATACCGGTTCGCCGTCGGCATTGAGCTGCATCTTGCCGCGCGGCGGGGCGTTGTGTCCGCCTGCGGTGGGGCTTTCAATCACCAGCCCGTCCACCCTCCCGCTCGCCCTGCGCAGCATGGTCGTGGCCAGGGTATTGGAGGAGACGATGGCCAGAAATCTGGGCCGGTAAAGCTCCGGCAACGGGCCCTCGATGTAGTCCGCCGGATCAAAGTGCATGTAGGTATCCTGGTCCGGCGTTGCGCCCGTTACCGCCAGCTTGTACTCGGCTGTCCGCCCGGCAGCATACATATCCAGCACGCCGGGGATGTGCAGCGGAATACCGGCGCCCATGAGGACATAGCCCACACCCGCCAGCATTGCCCCGTAAATGGAGGCCAGATGGGGCAGTTGCACCTTCTCAAGAAAGTTGACTCCCACCGGATTCCTGTGGCCTTCGCGCGCCAGAAAGACCTCTACAAAATTGCTGACGATGCAGAGCTCAACCACCTTGCGCGGCTCAACGCGCTGGTGCATGGGAGTGGTGGGATAGGGCGTCTCGCTGCCTTTGCCACCCTGCACGAAATATTCCTGCCAGATGCGGCGGGCCATCTCGGGAAATGGAAATGCATCGAGGCCCCTGCGCATGTGCCCGCCAAGATCGCCATCGGCAAGCCGGCGCACAAACAACTGATCGAGTGCCGTGCCAGACACCACGCCGAGCTGGCCGAGTCGTGAAACCGTTTGCGCCAGGCGCCAGTTGGAGACACCGACACCCATGCCGCCCTGAATAATCTTTGGAAACGGGACCATCTTGTAATTGTTTCACAGATTCCGATGCAAGGCTGTTGTTTTTATTTAGGTACTGGTAACGACCCTTGGGCCCCGGAGCGGATTTCCCATTTTGGAAGACACCGGACAGCACCTCCTGCTTACAGCTTTTCCCGCAGGAAACTGATGACGTGGTCGGCCTGGACCACTCCCGCCATGCGGCCATGGGCATCCACCACGGGCAGAGCGTGCAAGTTGTACTTGTCAAAGAGCTCGGCAAGTTCGTTCTGGTGCAGATCTCCGGGGCAGGAGAGGAAGCGCTGCTCGATCAGCAGGGACAGCCGCGTCTCGGGCTGCGCCATCACCAGCCGGGCCAGCGGAACGATCCCGCGCAGCACCCGTTTTTCGTCGAGCAGGTAGACTTCCGTCACGCACTCGGGGTCGCCGTCAAAACTGCGCAATGCCTGCACTGCATTGGCAACCGAGGCATCCATGCCCAGGTAGACGAAGTCGGTCGTCATGCAGCCGGCGGCCGATTTCTCGTCGAATTCGAGAAGCTCGGCAACCTCCTGCCGCTCCTCGGGCTCCATCTCTTCGAGAATGGCATCTGACTGCTCCTCGGACAGCTCGCCGAGCAAGTCGGCAGCGGCTCCGGGGTCCATCTCCTCGACGATGTCGGCGATCTTTTCCTCGTCCAGCTTCTCCAGAAGGGCCTTCTGCAGCCTGGGCTCGACCTCCTCCAGCGCCTCGGCGGCCACCTCTTCATCGAGCGAAGTAAAGACGGCCTCGCGCTCGGCGGGCGCCAGGTCTTCCAGAATCTCGGCCAGGTCGGAGGGGTGCATCTCCGCCAGCCTCTCGTGCTCGATGCGCAGCTTCACACGCCGCGCCGGGTCCACCTCAATCACGTTGACAAACTGCCAGGGGATGCCGCGCGCCCCGAACTTGCGCGAAAGCGACTCCAGCGAGGCTCTGGGCAGAAGGCCCTTGAATATCCGGCGGAAGGCTCCGCGCACCCCCACCTCGACTTCGGCCACGCGCAGCAGGTGCGCCGATCCATGGCCCAGCCATTCCAGATCCACGTCATTGACGCGGACCACCTTTCGGCCATGGACATCGATAATCTGCCGGTCCACCAGATCCTGTTGCAGATAGATGTAGTTTCCCTGATCTTCAAGCGGCACCAGCGCGCCCGCAGAGCGCAACTCCAGCGTTCCGGCGGGAGTCTCCATAACCTCCTGCGAAGGCACAATCGAAAGCCCCGCGCGGGTCTTCAGCACGAGTCCGGCAACTTTGCCCGCGTCTGGCCCCGTGGCGACGGCAATGTCCTTGAGCCGGCCGCGCATGTGCCCCTGCGCATCGGTCACCGGAGTGCCGAGCAGGGCGGTCAGGCTTACGCGAGCGGTGGTGCGAGGCTGCATGAGGTGAGTGTATTCCCTCAGTGCCGGTTTGCGCCGCTGCGTGCATCCGGTTGGACAACTTGATTACCCAAGGGAATCCCCGGAAAGGACGCCGCAGCGGTTGTGCTTGACACATTCCGCTGAAGCCATGAAACTTGCCAGCAAGGTACCTCAAACGGCGCGGTGCTATGTTGCTGTTCCGGCAGAGGCGGAGGCAAAACCTTTTGAACAAACCCGGAGCAGGGCGACTGGAGTTCTCACTCAATTCGACCATGGAGAGCGTCAGCGAGGTGGAAGCCACCGCGGACAAGCTCGCAGCCGAAGCAGGCCTCGATGAGGATGAGCGCTTCCGGCTCACCATGGCCGTGCGCGAAGCCGCCGTCAACGCGGTGCTGCACGGCAACGACTACGACCCGAAGAAAATGGTCAAAGCAAGCTTTGAAAACACCGGGAAATCGCTGGTCATTACCATTGCCGATCAGGGACAGGGGCTGGACCCGGACTCAATCCCGGACCCGCTCGCCCCGGAGAACCTCATGCGAGGCACCGGCCGGGGCATCTTTCTTATCCGCTCTTTCATGGATGAGGTACACTTTCGTCAACTGCATCCCGGCACCGAGCTGACGCTGGTGAAACATCTGGCCTCACCGGAAGAAAAAGCGTAGCGTGCAGGAGCAGGAATGTTCGGGGGGACGGACGTCGGGGGACGGCTTGCAACCCGCAGTCAGTACGGATCAGACTTCCACAACTCCACCACCGCCAACAGTGCTATAACGGTACAACACCAAAAGGAGGAATTCCCGTGGCTCTTACGATTGCTTCCCGCGAAGTAGACAGCGTCACCGTACTGGATCTCAGCGGGCGGATTACTCTGGGCGAGGGCAGTGTGCAGCTGCGCGAGGCCATTCGCGACCTGATCGGCAAAGGACAGAAAACCATTCTGCTGAATCTGGGCGACGTGAGCTATATCGATAGCTCGGGTCTGGGCGAACTGGTCAGCGCCTTCACCACATCCAAGAATCAGGGTGCTGCCCTGAAGCTGCTGAACCTTACCAAGAAGGTCAAGGACGTGTTGCAGTTGACCAAACTCTACACCGTCTTTGACATTTACGACGACGAAGCTACAGCGATCGCTTCCTACAAGTAGCCTCCGTACGGGCTGCCTCCTTCAACAAGCGCCAGAAAGGCCATCCCGATGCATGGGATGGCCTTTTTTGACGCCCGCAGCCAGGCTTCCTAGAACTTTACGTTAGGCACCGTCTGCGCTGCGGGACTGGCCGTGAAGAAGGCGTTGTTCACCTTGTACCCGGCAATGCCCGCCCAGATGTTGTTGGGGAACTGCAGCACGAAGGTGTTGTAGTTCTGCAGCGCGTCGTTGTAGCGCTTGCGAGCCACGCCGATGCGGTTTTCCGTGCCCGCCAGCTCATCCTGCAGGCGCATGAACTGGTCGCTCGACCTCAACTGCGGATAGTTCTCCGTCAGCATCAGCAGCCGTCCCAGCGCTGAATCCAGCCGCCCGTTGGCCTCAATCTTTGCCTGCGGGCCCTGCGCGTTCAGCATGCCGGCGCGCGCATTGGCAATGTCGCCGAATACGGTGCTCTCTTCCTTCGTGAATCCCTTCACGGTCTCCACCAGGTTGGGAATCAGATCGGCACGACGCTGCAGTTGAACATCCACCTCTGACCAGGCAGCCTTGACACCCTGATCATTGGCCACCATCTGGTTTCTCGCGCTCACATAGCTGGCAAAGACCATCAGAATGGCCAAAACCAGTACGCCTGCGATTCCAAGGGCAATCCAAAGTCCTCGACGCATACGGTACCTTTCTCCTTCGGCTTCCAATCAGGGAAGCCCCTTCAAAAAAAATCACGCAAAATCTACCAGTCGCCTCCGGCTCCGCCACCACCAAAGCCGCCGCCGCCAAAGCCACCGAAACCGCCGCCGGAACCGCCGCCTCCGCCGCCACCAAATCCGCCACCGCCACCGAAAAACGGACCTCCGCCAATCCACGGCCCGCCACCGCCCAGAAACAGGCCCAGGCCAAGCAGCACCCGCAGCAGCATAAAGCCGCCAAAGAAAATCAGCAGCACGATCAGCAGAACTAACTTGCCCGGCATCGGGCCACGCTGGACCGGCTGCTGCGCCAGCGCCGGCTCGTCGCTCAGCGTGATTTTTGCGTCCGTGGCAATAACGTGGGCAAGCTGGCCCACGGCCAGAGTTACGGCGCTGTCATAATCCCGCGCGCGCAGGTAGGGGACCATCGCCCGGCCGATGTCGCCCACCTTGCCGTCGGGCAGAATCCCTTCCAGGCCGTAGCCGACCTCGATGCGGTACTTGTGGTCGTCCACGGCCAGCAGCACCAGGGCGCCGCGGTCCGAGCCCTTGCGGCCCATCTTCCATTTGGTTTCAAGCTCGTCGGCAAAGTTGGCGGCATCGTCCCCGCCAAAGTTGCGCACCGTGACGATGGCAATCTGCGCGTTGGCCTGGGTATGGTCGAGCTGGCTGCAAATGTTGTCCAGCACCGCCACGGTCTGCGGCGAAAGCACGTGGGCAAAGTCGCTTACGTAGTCCGTGGGTTTGGGCAGGTCCTGCACCCGCTCGGCCAGAGCGACCGTTGCGAAGCAGCCAAACAGCCCGGCCAGCACCAGAACAGCAAACGGAAATGTACGGCGAAAAGCAATCATCGCTACATATTGTACGTGGACCCGCCACCCGGTGTTCCAGCGCCGGCCCGGAGGTCCTTCGCGCGCAATGAACCCGGCCGGCCTGCCCAAAGCACTACACTGGGAAGGAAATGACCCAGAACCAGCCCCCCGTTGCCCGCAAGCAGCACGCCGAGACCACTCTCCATGGCGTTGTCCTCACCGATGACTACGCCTGGCTTCGCGACAAAGACAACCCCGAGGTAACCGCCTACCTTGAGGCCGAGAACGCCTATGCCGAGGCCGTCATGGCCCCGCTGGCCGGTCTGCGCGAGGAACTCTACCGGGAGATGCTCAGCCACATCAAGCAGACCGACGTCACGGTTCCCTACCGCGATGGCGACTGGTGGTACTACACCCGCACCGAGGAGGGCCTGCAATACTCGATCCATTGCCGCAAACAGGGCGATGCCGCCGCGCCGGACAGCAGCGCGCCGGAGCAGGTCATCCTGGACGGCAACCAACTCGCGCAGGGGCACGCATTCTTCGCCATCGGCGACACCTCCATCACCGACG